>DATNRC010000622.1:0-9382 GCA_036703705.1 Candidatus Obscuribacterales bacterium | reverse complement strand
CGCAAACAAAGGCGCTCAACAGCGTCAACAGCAGAGGCAAAGCGCTGATCCCAGTCTCCCTTGATAATGACGTATTTGCGTCCCCGCGATTCGAGCTCATGCACGCAGCGCTCGAAAAATGCTTGCCTGTCGTCGGGCAGATAGCGCTGCGGATCTTCCACCCATGGGACATCCACGTCGGTGAGCAAGTACAAATCATATTGCCGCCGCTCGGCGAGCTCCACAACCGACGGATGGCAACGGCCGTAGATCCAATTGCTCCAGATCATGGTCACGATTGCATCGGTATCGCAAAACAGAATGCGGTTGGCATCAAGCGCCAGGGCGTCTTCAGAAGCTATCTGACCGTGCGCAAAGAGGGGCAAATCCTCCTCGAGCAATTTGTCATCGCGTGAAGAGAGCATGACTCTAGCCCATTCAGGTACAGCAACGGTGTTGAAATGCCGCGCAAGATTCTCAGCCAATGTGCTTTTTCCCGTCGACTCAGGTCCGAACACGCATACTCGTCTTACGAAATGCGGGCGCACACAGCGCGGCATGTACTGCCACCAGCTCATGGGATCGTTGCGTAATTTCTCGCCCGAGACAGGCAGGATAGTTCGGCATGGATCGACAGGTATGTACGTCGCGCCCAGCTTGGCGGCTAGCCGGCCAAGCGAATCTTCGGAGCCAAAAATGTAATCGACCGAGCCGTGCCCGAGGTCAATCAAGCGCTGAGCAATCGTCTCACTTAAAACTTCACCGTCTGCCCTTTTGTTTTGGGCGCCGTCTGGACCGCCGAAATCCCTCATGACTGAGATTTTTGTCTGCGGATAAAGTTCTTGCAGCCATGAAAGGCGCAGGTCGAGCGGAATGACGTCGTAAGGGCAAGATTCGACAACAAGGCTGAGATCTTCGACAAAATTGCGGGCGAAGTCTATGACATAAAGATGCCCTCTATGCGGCGGCAAGAACTTGCCGAGCACGATTCCCTTCTCTTTCACCGCTGCCGGCATAAATCCTCTGGCTCTTGCCTCACCCAACTATTGTAATCACAGTTGCCGTTTGCGGAAATTTACGTCGATGCAATCCACTGGATCGACATCCCACGCCGATTATTTCGAATTCAGCAGCGACGGAAAAGTTCAACATCGAGTAGTGAGTCCGGCACCACCGATTCTCCCCGTAAGCAACAACCAATGGATAGCCGTAAGCGGGCACGGCGTTACTTATGCCGACAGCAACGAGGATTCCGTGTCTTTCGCTGTGTTTACCCGAGATTACTGTTATCAGCCGGGGCGGCAGAAAGGCGGCATCCACGCCGGCGAGCCCTCGGCTTCCTCTTGCCGCCACTTGTTTCTTTGGACCCCAGTGCCCTTCCCAACACGATAGAGCTTGATCCTCAAATTGTCAGCAAATGGCACTGTGGTCCTCAAGGCGGCGCAGAAAGGCCGACTTACAAAACACCGGCTATTGCAGTCGAAATCCGTTTTCCGCGCCAAAATTCAGATTGAGGCTATAATTTCCTGGCGTTTCGAGTTTAAAAGCAGCTGTGAATCTCACTTTATCGAAAAAGGGCATGCTTGTCATCTCGCTGCCTTTTTTCATCCAGTTGGGCTTGCTTCTCGGATACAGCGCGCTGCTTGATGAAGTCGAAGTGTTAGCTGACAAAGAATTTCACAACAAAGAAGTTTTCGGGCGCACAAATTATTTGTCGGCGCTGATACCGTCAGCGACGGCATTTTCTCTTGCCTACGCGCTTACGAACGACCCGCCTTACGCGCAAGAGTTCAGGAAAGTAAGCCAGCAAATCCCAATTGAGTTCAATGAGCTCGCTGTCGTCCTTGCCAATTGTTACCACAGCGATGTGACCGATGAATCTGTGATCGACCCCCGCCAAGGGTTCTCACCGTCACAAGAATGGTGGGAGATAAGGAGCAGGGGAAACAACGCGCTTCTCGGCTACATGGCGCCGGGCGAGAGCTGGATTGATTTTTTCAGCGGACAGTCCGGCCACTTGATTGACCGGGCCGAAGGGGCGCGGCGCTTGCAGATGCTCGCGCCCCTCAAATCCTCGTGGGATGCATGGACAGCCTGGCAGCAAAGGTTGTCGCGATTGGTTTCACATAGTGACGGGCTGGGCAACGGAGCGCAGTTGATGTCAAAGGACACGCGAGCGCTTTCCCAAAGCCTTTTTGAGGGGCGGCGAGCCATTCTCAAAGCGGAGCGCGAAAGCTCCGCGGTAAGCGAGATGTCCACACGCTCAACGAGAGACAAACTGCGGAGATTCATCGCTTTTGGCGTAGCCGTCGACCTGGCCATGCTCTTCGGCTTCCTCTTTCTCTTCACCAAGGGAATTGCCGATCGTTTGAAGGTGCTTGACGACAACACAAGGAGGCTGGAGAAAGGTATTGCTCTCAATCCCGCACTCAGAGGTTCTGACGAGATCGCTTCTCTCGATCGCACTTTTCACGGCATGGCGGCAGCTCTCACAAAAGCCAAAAGGGAGCTGGAAGCAAGCGAGTTGCGCATACGGACAATGTTCAACAACATGCCGGTCGGGCTCTGCGTGGTGAATGAAGAACAAACCATTGAATTTGCAAACCCGACAGTCGCCGCCATTTTTGGGGGGGGGAAGAATGACTATGTGGGAAGTAGCTTGAATGTATTGCTGCCCGACGTTGCATTCAATTGGTCCGAAATCGTGCGCGGTGCTCAGGCTCCCAAGCCGCAGGAAGTAGTCATACAAAACCTTTCCGGTCGGGCCGTTGCTGCCGAGGTATCTTTCAAGCCTTTTCAAATCGAAGAAGGCATGACGGTTTTAGTGCTGGTCGTCATACAAGATGTGACTGAACGCTATGAGCTGGAAAGGCGCAAACACGAATTCATCGCCATGGTCACTCATGACTTGAGGACACCGCTTGCATCGGTGCAGATGTTTCTGCAAATGCTCGAAAAAAGCGTCTTTGGTCCTTTGCCAGAGAAGGGTATGCGGTCGCTGGCCAAGGTGCAAAACAGCGTCGGGAGGCTAATCACAATGGTCCACGACATCCTCGACTTTGAGAAGTTGGAGGCAGGAAGACACGAACTCTTTCTCGCCCGCACCAATTTTTCCGATATCATCGACGCGGCTGTCGATGCGGTGGAGGAATTCGCGAAA
Source organism: Candidatus Obscuribacterales bacterium (assembly GCA_036703705.1). Classification (GTDB taxonomy): domain Bacteria; phylum Cyanobacteriota; class Vampirovibrionia; order Obscuribacterales; family Obscuribacteraceae; genus DATNRC01. The sequence continues at coordinate 6,243 of DATNRC010000622.1, read as the reverse complement.
AAACACGGCATATCTGTTCAAACACCCGAGCCGAAGGCTCACATCGAGATCGTCGTTGATGCCAACCGCTTGACGCGCGTCTTGATCAACCTGCTTTCCAACGCAGTCAAGTTTTCGCCGGAAGGAGAAGTTGTTGCCCTCTCAGTTCACAACAGGGAAGATCAAATCGAGGTAAGGGTGAGCGATCGCGGAAGAGGCATTCCCAAAACGCATATCGAAGCCATTTTTGAGAAATACAAACAAGTAGAAGCGCAGGACAGCAGGGAAAAAGGTGGAACGGGGCTCGGCTTGCCCATATGCAAAGCGATTGTCGAGCAGCACGGCGGCAGAATCGGCGTCGAAAGCGAAGTGGGAAAAGGAAGCATTTTCTGGTTTACCGTTCCCAAAAATCTGAACGAAACGCGCAACGAGCCCTGACCCAATGAACAGATAGCCGTTGTGGTACAAATATTGCCGATGTATCCAGAGCTGCAAAAACTCAAGAGGACTGAATGGCCAGAATTTTGATTGTTGAGGACGATGCAGCCATGGCTGACATGCTCTCCAACTATTTGTCGTTTGATCAACACAGCGTGGAGACAACCGACAACGGCGAAGACGGCCTGTACTTGATAGAAAGCAACAGCTTCGACCTGGCAATTATCGACTGGCGGCTGCCCAAACTGAATGGCGTGGAACTGTGCAAGCGCTTCCGAGCCAATGGCGGCACGACGATGATTTTGATGCTGACAGGAAGAGACTCCGTTGCCGAGAAGGCACAGGGCCTGGACGCCGGCGCCGACGACTATCTGACGAAGCCGTTCCACATCGACGAACTTACTGCCCGCGTAAGAGCGCTATTGAGGCGGCTTTCCGGCTACTCAGCAGATAACTCGCTCAGAGCCGGCAACGTGAAATTGAATTTGACGCAGCACACTGTTTCCGTCAACGAGAAGAGCCTGGACCTGATACCAAAAGAATTCGCCATTCTGGAGATGTTGATGCGCTACCCAGGAAGAGTGTTCACAATCGATGAGATCATCATGCGCGTGTGGAAAAACGAAGACGCAGGCTCGGCTGATGCTGTCAGGACGCACATAAAGAACATTCGCAAGAAGATAAGCAACGTCAACGAAAGCGATCCAATCGAAACAGTGCACGGCATAGGCTATAAATTCAGCGCTAAATCTTGAAAGCCGGCGGGCGCCGCAACAACTGGTAAAGGGGCGCCCTGTGCCAATCAGCACGTGGCGCCCACCCCCTCGGCATAAAACCTCCCTTAAGCGCATCGCTCTCAGCTCGTTGGCGGCTCGAAGCCCAGCGCTTTAGCTGAGAGGTAATGTATCCTCCTGAACTGGAATTTGTATGTGGTCGCCGTGAACAATTTCTGAAGCAATACACGTAATTTCACGCTGAAGCGACAGTCAACTGTTTTGGTGTCCAGCGGATTTGTGGCGATAACAGTCTCATGGTGAGGCCAAAGCCCATTTTGGGCGGGCAAGGCCCTACCTGCCCAAGTTGCTTCGGGCACGTATGGGGCAAGGCAGCAATACTAGAACGGCTAGTAGTCATCGGGCAAGAGCAAAAACCGCAGCGGCAGCCTTGTGGAGCGCAAGAGATCGCGCTCCACAAGGCTCTAACCGCTAGTTGGCAGTGGCGGTCATCACCGAGCTGCATGTCGCCGACGCCAGCTCCAGAGCCTGCTCGAACTGCTTCGCCTCGAGCAACTGCTCGGCCCGCTTGAGCTTCGTCTCGGCCTCCGAGAGCGCCGGAAAAGCAGAGACGTGGTCCTTCCAGCGAGCGAGTTGCCCGCGCGTCTCCTGAATTTGCCCCCTGACGAGACCCGCCAGTTGGAAATCGGACACAAGAGCATCGATGGCGGCATCCAGATGGCGCCTCATGGCGTTGAGCTGGCGAATGTCCCTCACCAGGTCTCCTGTCGTGCCGCAATGGGCCTCGAGCATGTGCAGGGCCTTGGCCCGGGCATCGAGCGCTTGATTGATGGAGTGGGGACGAGCGTCCTCCGACTTGATGAGGTTCATCACTCGCGCTTCACTGGCAACGATGCCTGCTATTTCGGCGAGCAAATAGCCGGTCATACGGAGGTCCCGCTCGAGGACTCGCACGTCGTTGCTGACATTGGCGAGAGCAACGTCTGCTTCTCGCCGCGCCGCGCTGGTCCATGACTCCAGTCCGTCGGCAAGCTGCTTTCTAAGCAAGGCGAGCTCGGTGCGCATCTGCTGACACTGCTTGTACATGCGCCAGCAAACAACGATCAATCCGACGAAAAGGACAACGTTGATTGTGGTTTGCATACTGACCTCCAGATGCGGGCCCTTCCGTCCCGCTGAAGAAGCGATGGTTGAAAGGTTGTTTGTTTAGGGGAGTGACGCCTTTCTAAAGCTTCGGAACCTTCCTCAGAGCGTCAAGGAATTTTGGAGAACACTCTGAAAATGACAAAAAGGCGCCGAAATTCCAAACAATGCCGCGTCCAGACCGACAGCGCAAAAGCCGACAGGTGCAGGCGCTTGGAAAACGTCTTAAGCGCGCGTTGCCTTTTGCCTGTGCTCATTAGTAATTACCGCAGCCAGTTGCACTTAGCACCGCTTGCGACTACACGCGCACAATTTCCTGCTGAAATGACAAAAAGTCGAGAAAGCCTTCGCTTTGCCTGCAGCGGCAAAAGCAGGGACTGGTCCATCCTGAGCCGCAAACTGGTGAGTTCGCAGCTCAGGATGGCGTCCACGCTCTTAGTCGTCGATGAGGATGGGGTTGAGGAAGACCCGATACTCACCGAACGCCGGGCATTCGGCAACGATGCGCCCTTTGTGGCACATCTCGAGGAAGAATCCGGGCGGCAACTGCTTGAGCTGATACTCGAGTGGAGACGGCTCTATGAAAGCAAAGCCGTAGCGATTATCGTGCAGCGAATCCTTGGCTCGGGCATGCGCTCGTGCCATGGCAGCCGCCGTCACGGGCAAACAACGCGTCTGGAGCTTGGAAAGCAGATACCAGAACCAGTAAGCGTTGGCGCTTTTGGCTTCCAGGATGGTGAGAGCGCCAGGCTCGAAGAGCTGAGCCAGAACCGCGTTGTGATCAGCGCCTCTTACCCCTCCCGTAAGCTCAGAGCCGATGGCGGCAAGCTCGCTTGCCTGAGGGGCTACTTCGCTCCACTTCTGCTTGAACATTGGGCTCAATGAGCCCGCACGGAGCCGGGTTTCCGCCAGCTCCCTGATGCGAGCGACGATCTTAGGATGCTCAATCGGATGAGGAATAGCACTCATTGTCAGTCTCCCTTGCTTTGAAAGTTGTCCCCGCCAGCCTTGCGAAAGCTGAATGACGGGAAGAGTCGAGCGGAATTAGCCAGGAAGAAAACTTCCGAGCCGACGTGAATGAAGGCTGCCACCAGAGGGTTGAGCATGCCCATGAAGGCCAGCACCATTCCCAGTGCGTCAACGACGATGGTGCCCACGAAATTGGTGGCGATGATCAGTTTGGCTTGCCGTGCGATTTTGACCGCATCGACAAAACGCGTCAGGTCGTTGCCGATAACAACCACGCTGGCGCTCTCGATGGCGACGTCTGTTCCCGAGCCAATGGCCACGCCCACGGTGGCTTCAGCCAATGCCGGAGCATCGTTGATGCCATCGCCGACCATAGCTACTTTTCGCCCCTGAGCAACAAGATCCGCGACGCGCTTTCTTTTGTCGTCAGGGCGGAGATTGGCCGCGTACTCGTCGACACCAAGCTCGTGCGCCACTTTACGGCCAATCGCTTCCGTGTCGCCCGTCATCAGGAAGGTCTTGATGCCCAGGTCCTTCAGGGCGCTGATCACAGCTTTGGACTCGGGCCTGAGGCTGTCTGCGACGTGGATGCGTCCCAGCAACCTGCCGTTGCGCGCCACCAGGACCTCGGAAAGGTGCTTGCAGGGCTGATGATTGTCGGTCTCTTTGATGCCCCTCTCGTCGAGCAATTCGCGATTGCCGACGACGATTTCGTCATGGCGAGACCGGCTGATGATGCCGCGCCCGGGAACATATTGGAAGCGCTCGGGCCGCTCAACCGTGAGCGACGCCTCCTGACTAGCGCGCACGATTGCCTCTCCGAGCGGATGCTCCGACAGGCTCTCGGCCACTGCCGCCGCCCCTAGCACTTCTTCCGGCGTCACACCAAAGCGAGGCAAAATGCTCACCACCCGCGGAGTGCCGACAGTAAGCGTCCCTGTCTTGTCGAAAACGACGGTGTCAACGACACCGAGACGCTCGAGAGGCAGGCCGCCCTTGATGATTGTTCCGCGCTGGGCGGCTCTGCCGATGGCGCCGAGGTTGGCGAGCGGCGTTCCAGCCGCTACACCGCAGGCGCCGGCGACGATGATGACCGCAATTGCGTCCGTCACACTGCCAGTGACAAGGAGGGTTATCGCTGCGCCGGCAAAGGCGAAATAAACGAGATAACTCGCCAGCCGATCGGCGACGCGCTCGACATGGGCACGCGACTTTTCGGCTTCTTCGACAGCAACGACGATTTTGCCGAAAGCCGTGTCCTGCCCTATTTGCTCAGCGCGAATGTCGAGAGCACCGGACAAATTGATTGTTCCAGCGTAGACCCGGCTGCCGCTTTGCTTTTCCACCGGCATCGATTCGCCTGTGATCGCAGATTCGTCGACAAACGAATGGCCGCCGACCACCACGCCGTCGACAACGATGCGTGAGCCCGGTCTGGCCGTGACGATGTTTCCGGCGGCAATGTAGGCCAGCGGAACCTCTTTGAGCGTGCCATCTTTGAGCACAAAAGCCGTCCGCGGCAAAAGATCGAGCAACGTTCTTATGGAAGCCCGGCCTTGCCTAACAGTAAGCTTCTCCAGCTCTTCAGCGACGAGCACAAAGAAGACAATGATGAGCGCGGTGACAAACTCGGAGATGGCGATCGCGGCCACCAGGGCGATCGTCATTGAAAGCTCCATCGTCATGCGCCTTTTCGCAAGCGCCGAAAACGCATGCTTGTAGATGGGGTAGCCGCAAACTACTACGGCGATCGTGCCAATCGTGGCGACGTAAAAGGAGCCCACTAGCTCCAACCAGGAGAGCAAGAACACAACACCAACAACCGCAATGCGCATGAGATCCAATCCATGCGGTCGGTGTTCTTCATGAGCACAACAGGACGATGGTGTCCCAACGCCCGCCGGTGTGGGAGAGCTGGCTTTGCTCATATCTCACGACCTTTCCGGCGACAAACCGCCAGGTGCTGCACTCGCGCTGAGGCATCAGGCGAGGCGCTGATTGAGATTAGGAATCTGAGACGGGCAGGCAGCTGCGTCTGCCTGGTCACTTAAGGATGCTTGTTGCAGGCGCACGAAGGTGTGTTCGATCTTTGCCTCCAAAGGCAAGTATCAGTAGCTTCTTTTGCTTCTAACCGTTCGTGTTTGTCGTTAGTTTCGGGCGACGAAAAAAATACGCCCTAGTCTTGATTTTGCGCACCCTCAAATCAACTATTGACTACCTTTCAAAGCTGAATACTTGTCGAACAATTGCTTGTTCTTTGAACTAGTTCCTTGTCTTATAAGGATTTAGGGCTGTTAGCTTCCTAGATAAATTGTTTACAAGAGAAGAACGTGTTGGGCGCTGAGAGATCAGCTGACGGCCAAATCTCTTTGCAACCAGCTCCGCTAATTTGCGCGAACCGTTACACAGACTTCACATTTGCCATCACATATGGTGCGTTTATCGTTGCTCGTCTTCAGACTCAGGCAACATTTTTGCCTGTCTCAACCTGTCCCACTCCTGTTCGCTCAATTGAGGCGGCTTCGGCGCCTCCGGAGATGGCGGTTGCGGAGTTTGAGAAATTGCTTCCTGCCAGGAAATTACCTGCGGCGCTTGTTGTGCGAATTGGGAAGGATGAGACAACGGATGGGGCGGAGCGCCGTGCTGTTCCGTACCGTAGGATGAAGGTGGAGCCGGCGGCCCTGGAGAAGGCGGCGGGTTGAACTGATTCGAATTAGCCTGTGCGGATTGCGCTGGGTAGAGCGGTGATGATTGCATTGCATATGGTGGCACGGGCTGCGGCGGCGCCGATTGCGCAGGATGCGGCGGAGCTGATTGCGCCGGATGCGGCGGCGCCGATTGCGCAGGATGCGGCGGAGCTGATTGCGCCGGATGCGGCGGCGCCGATTGCGCAGGATGCGGCGGCGCTGATTGCGCCGGATGCGGCGGCGCCGATTGCGCAGGATGCGGCGGCGCTGATTGCGCCGGATGCGGCGGAGCC
>DATNRC010000621.1:0-13004 GCA_036703705.1 Candidatus Obscuribacterales bacterium | reverse complement strand
CGGTTATTCAGAAGCAACCCAACACGGTCTGTTTCGACTGGATTACGAAAAGCCGAAAGAAGCTCACGCCAATCACGATGCCAAAATGGATGCCTTAATGAGATGGTAGGAGTCCGTGGGCATGAAAGTACCAACAAACCGCTCGCTGCTTCAGCTTCTCTCCACATTAAGAGCATAGCCGACCCCGTGCACCGTCCGGATCAAAGACGAACTGCCATCGCTGTCAATCTGGGCGCGGATTCTATTAATGTGCTTACGCACCACATCTGGTGAAGCGTCGGTATCGGAAGCCCAGATTCGCTCAATCAGCGCCTCAGGACTGAACACTTTATTGGGATAGGTCATGAGCAATTCGAGAATGGCGAAATCCTTAGGCATGAGCTTCACTTCCTGTCCGTTTTTCGTCACTCGACGAGCCTGTTTATCAAGAGCAACGTCGGCGCACTTCAACACATCCGCAGGAGCTCCTCTTGCTCGCCGCAAAAGAGCACGAATGCGGGCAGTAAGCTCACGCATCTCAAAGGGCTTCGTCAAGTAATCGTCCGCGCCGGCGTCGAGCCCTGATTCTTTATCATCGAGATCGCGTCTGCCTGTGAGCATGAGCACGGGCGTGACGCCGCCCTGGGCGCGAAACTGCTTCAGTATCTCGATGCCACTTATCTTCGGCAGTGTCCAGTCCAGGATGATGGCATCATACTCGTAGGTCTTGAGATAAGCCAAGCCGGCAACGCCGTCAGCGCAACTGTCGACATTGTGCTGCTCCATCGCGAGCATGGCGCAAATGTTATCGCAGAGCTCTTCGTTATCCTCGACAATCAAGATCTTAGCCATGACTTCTCCAGGGTCTGTTTAAAGGGCGTAAGAGGGTTCCGAAACAGACAGATATGATCATATACAATGATCGGGCATTGGAAGGTTAGTTCTCCCAGCACTTGAGGACATTTTGAGCGGCCAGCGGTTGCAACTGTCACTCTTTCAGAAGGCTCTGATACTGGTTGCAGTACCTCTTGTCTTTGAGCTGGTTTTATTGGGCACTCTCAATTGGCTGCTCAATGAGTCCGAGCGCGAAGCGCAGGAGGCGGAAAAAGCCAGCACCGTCATAAGGCTCACGGATTCTTTGATTCAAGGCTTGAATGAATTAGGCTACGCCATAGTCGCTTATGACGCAGCACCCATGACCGTGCAACCAGACCTGGAAAGAAATCTTGCCAATGGTTTGCGAAGCGTGCCTGAAAAATTGAGAGAACTGGAACTTAAAGTGCAGGACGAGCCAAAACACAAAGAGACGATTGACGAAGTCTCGCGCAAACTCCGCCCGGCTTTGAGTTGGATCGTAGAAGCCAAACAGAGAGCGGATGCGGGAGCGAAGCTCAATGTTGCGGAAGCTCTCAAAATGAAGGACAACCACGCGGAGATCGTGAAGGAATTAGATTCGATCATCGCTGACAAGAAAGCAGCGCAGGAGGAAAAGCCGGAAACAGCGGCGAGACTCAAAACCATGGTTAAGGGTGTAATCGTGCTGGGCATCGCGATGAGCATTTTGATCGCGCTCGTTCTCGTGTCCATTTTTCAAAAGGGAACCGCAAGACGCCTCAAAGTGTTGATGGAAAACAGCGTGCGCCTGGGAGCCGGCAAAGAACTCACGGCGCCGCTTGCCGGATATGACGAGATAGCGCAAATCGACAGAGTCTTTCATGCAGCGGCAAATGCCATCACTGAAGCACAGCGGAAAGAGCGGGCGGCAATCGACAATGCAGTGGATGTCATTTGCTCAATCGACAAAAGCGGAAAGTTCGTGTCCGTCAGCCCGGCATCGGAAAAACTCTGGGGATATGCGCCTGATGATCTGATCGGGCGTGATTGGCTTGACGTAATCTTCAAGGATGATGTCGCGCGCTCCCACACCTGGGCGGAGAACATGCACAGCGGGTCGGCGGCCTCGGAGACAATCGAAAACCGAGTGAGCCGAAAAGATGGAACCCTCGTCGACATGCGCTGGTCCGCCCACTGGTCGGAAGCTGAGGGATCGTTGTTTTGCGTCGCCCATGATATGACAGAACGTCTCGAGGTGGAGCGTTTCAAACAACAATTTGCCGCCATGATAAGCCACGATCTGAGGACGCCACTAAGCGCGGTGCAAAGCACTTTGGAGCTGCTCGGCGCCGGCGTCTTTGGCGCGCTGACAGAGAAGGCTCAGCAGAAAGTCACGCGCGCAGAAGACAATCTCCGCCATTCCATAAATCTAATCAATAATCTGCTTGACCTTGAGAAAATCGAATCGGGCAGGATGGAGCTTCGTCTTCAGCCTGCGCAATTGGATCCCCTGTTCAAAAGATGTGCTGCCGCAGTGGCTCCGCTTGCCGAGAGCAAGTCCATTCAGATTGTGCTGCCGGAAAACGACGCCACCGTTCGAGCAGACGAAGGAAGGCTGACGCAGGTTGTAATCAATTTGCTCGGCAATGCAATCAAGTTTTCACCTCAAGATTCCCAGATCAAAATCGCTCTCGACAGTGACAATTCATCAGTTCGCGTAAAAGTAATCGATCAGGGCCCCGGCATCCCGGCGTCACAAAAAGAGCTCATTTTCGAGCGCTATCATCAAGTGTCTTCTCAGTCCGCGCGCCAAGGAGAAGGAACAGGTCTTGGCTTGGCGATCTGCAAAGCAATTATTGAGGCGCATGGCGGAAAGATCGGCGTCGAAAGCGAAGAAGGCAAGGGAAGCGTCTTCTGGTTTTCACTCAAAGCCTGTGCAAGCCGAGAAGCGGAGACAGGCGAAGTATCCGGTTCACAAGTCACTTGAGAGAAAAACAGCAATTCACACCAGACAAAGCCATTTCAGGCTTCATTTCTTCTCCAGCCCGCCCAGGGCATCGAAAGTCTCCACCATCAGTCTCATATTCCTTATACTTCCGCTGCTCATGAGTACTGACTGGTCATCTTTCATGGCTGCAAATCCTTTCGGGAGCTCAAAGAAAGTGGAGTCAAATGTGTTCTTCTTGCAGCTCGTGGTCTGCAACTCGAGTGTGGTGCCGGAGATATCGTCGCAGGTCATTTTCAAAGGCAAACCGTCAATCCGCGGCGCGTTGTACAGTCGATTGATGATATAACTTATCTTTTCAGGCACCATAACATCCTTGGCTATGTAATATTCGAGCTTGAGGATCTGATTTTTCAATCCCCTTTTTTTCGGGCTTGCATAAGCATAGGCTTTTGTGGCCAGCCCGGCGACGGGCGGGCCTGCCACTTCCTTCAGTTTCACAGGCACATCGCTCAAATAGCTGTCTGAAGTTATCATCATGCCTTTGCCATAGAGCCCGTACCACTTGTCGATTTTCGTGGAAAAGCTGCGTTTGGTCATGGTGTTAAAAATGTGTATCGTCCAATCAGGCGCGCTGGACAGCACGATGATGTTGCGCTGCGGGTGCTCTATCTTGATTGCCGTGGCAGTGAAATGAATTTTGTTATCGCCGGCGTATGCGCTCTTTTGATTGAGCGACCAGCCGGCAATTGCGTGACCGGCATTGCTCGCCTTCCCGCCTTTGTCGATTTGCTTGCCGCATGCTGAATGACTGTGACCGACAAAAATGAGGGTCAGGATGAGAATACATGTACGGAGCACGTATGGACAGCACAAACTATTCACGAATTGCTCTCTTTTAGTCCCCTCTTGCAATTTCATACTTACCCAGTTTCTGGTAAGCATCTGCGCGCTAATGAAAAGCCCGCAGCAGATCGATTCTCGACTTTATCTCTGAGGCGGAATTTTGCATGGATTGCATCTTTTGCATTTGCTCCCTTTCCCATTGATTGAGCTGGGACTTTCGATACTCGCATTCCTGCGGCGGCAATCCCTCGCACTCTCCCTTCAATCTCTCTGTGCGCATTTGCTTCTCTCTCATCGCGCTTTCCCTGAATTCATTTGCCTTACGGCATGCATCTTCATATTGTCGCTGCAGCTCAGCTATTTGCTGGGCCTTCGATGATGGCGGCAGGGAGGAAGGCGCGGCAAGGGCTGCCGCACCGCCGCCGGCTATGGTGCCGGCCGATAGCGGTTGGGAAGAGGACTTCCTATTCGGCAGCGGCAATCGCTCGGGCTTGGCGCCCGCCGCAAGCGACGGCATGCTGAATCTGTAGCCCAGCTCCTTACCAACTTTTGCATCGCGCGTGACAGGTCCGCTCAATACCTCCACCGATTTTGACAACAATCTATTGCGTTCGGCAAGAACATTGGTCGCCGCTTTTATCGGCTCCAGGCAATGCATTGCTGATTTTATTCTCTCTGCGCTGTCGAGGGCGGCAAATGCCTTCAACAAAGGATGATTTGCGAGCGTCTCGGGATTGGCCACCCGGAGGGATGATGCACAGTTTGCTGTCTTGAACAGCTCAACAGGGGGAATCTTTTCATCGCATATATCATTCTCAGATTCTTTCAGCGACTTCAAATCCGGCTGCCAATCGTCAGTTTTGCCATTTTCCGTTGCTGCGCTCGGACTTCCGTTTGGAGCAAACCCGGCGTCCCAGGGAGTGGCTCCGCCGGACGTAGTGTTCGTCCTGCCGTCACCACTTTCGGTGCCCGATGTTGCGCCACCATTCGTGCCACTATTTTGAGAGTCCGCTTCCGGGGAGTTTCGCTTGCATGGTTTTGTGAGCACCTCATAAACCGCCCCGGGACCAAGCCTTATTTCACTCCCATCGAGGAGGTTTTTCGCCTCTACAAAACCTTCCAACACCGTTAACCGCGTCAGGCAAGGTGCGCTCTGCACCAGTACAGTCGTGCCCCGCACTCGCGCCTGGAGCACTTTCGTCCAAATCGAGTAATCGGATGTGTTTCTTTCCTTCTTCAGCCGGAAGAGCATCTCTCCGCCGGCAAGATAAACGATACGCTTGTTAGGCATGAGTTGAACGACCGTATTGGCCCACGTCCGCGTCACTACTTCAGGCCATGTTATTTGCGCCCAGGAGTTATCCCCGGTTCCCATTTGTGTGCCGTCGTGCAAACGATCGTTTACCCTGGCCGGTGTCGGATCGCCGAAAATCCGGCGCAAGACGTCTATAAAGGTGCGTTTAAACACGGCACCATGAGCTTCCGTCAATACCGCTCCTTCGTCTGCGCCCGATACCGGATGCAGTGCTGTCACGCCGAGAAGGAGGCATGTGCACGCCGCTTTCAGATATGTTTTGACTCGCACTCTGTACCTCCTTCAACTTACACTCTCTCGCGCCTTGATCGCCAGATTTCGAGGGCCAGATGCCTCTTTTTGATCCCCTCGCGCGACGCCCGCTCCTGATCTTGGGCGGTGAAAAGCTTGTCGAACACTCGATCGCCCACGTTGGCAGCTGCCTTCGGCGTTTTGTATCCCAGCACCCTGGCAATTTCCACCCAGCCTTTGCCGGCCAGAAGCAGATCCATCATTCGAGCCTCCTTGGCGGAGATATCGTCTCGCATGAACACGTGCCGCATTTGTCGCGCCACCATAATTACATCGCCGCGGATGGCCATTTTAAGCTCGCTCACCATATCGGGTATGTCGGAGATTTTTGCTCGTTTGCACAAATAGCCATCACAGCCTCCTGCAAGAGCACGCTGCCCGTCAGCCGGCGACTTTGAGTTGGTAAGCACAATGACTGTGCCGAAAAATCGTTGCTCCTGGCGCATGACTTCGAGCAACAGCAAGCCGGACAGAGAATTGACACTCTTGTCGCCTGCCTCACACGGCAACTGAAGATCGAGAAGCACGCAGTCAATTCCTTCCATTTTGGTGCTGTCGAGAAAATGGCGAGCCTCCTTTTCGGAGCCTATCACTTTGACGATTTCAAAATCAGGCTCCTTTCTAAGAGCCGTTTGCAGGACTTGAGCGAAATCGTGATCGTCCTCAATCAGCAGTATGCGCGTCATTTATCCCCCTTCTTTGTTGTCACTGAAGCGCCTCAACTTGACGGAAAATGTCGTCCCTTTGCCGACTTCGCTTTCAACGCTTATCTGACCGTCCAGCCCTTCAACGAGAGTTTTGACGATGTCCAACCCGAGTCCCTGCCCTTCGGATTCGCTGTTGCTGGCGCGGTATCCGGCGTCAAATATCAATTTCAAGTCTTGAGCGGCGATTCCGCGGCCGTTGTCGGCGACCTGCAACAAGCAAATTTCACCGTCGTCCTCCAGCATCACTTTTACACGGGTACCGGGAGGATTATGCTTGAGCGCATTTCTAATCAAATTGTCCAGCAGGCGCGAGATTTGCAGCCTGCCTCCGTTTACCTCAATCGACCGGGAGGGCGCATCGAATTCCAAAAGGGCATTGCGCGCTCCGGCAAGCGGCTTTTGCGAATCCAGACAATCCTTCACGGCCTGCGCCAGATCGCAATGATCTCCCTCCTCGTTGCCGTTTACCGGCGCGGCATCGTAATCGTACGTTTGCACCAGTTGATCGATCAGTTCGCACAGACGATCGGAGTTCTTCATCAAACGCTTGACCTTCTCCCGCCCTTCGGCGGAGGTCAGATTCTCCTCGCCAAGCTCAGCCAGCGTCCAATTGAGAACACTGACAGGCGCGTTCAAATCGTGATTGATCCGTCTAACAAACTCTTTCCTGCGCTCGCGATCCAGAAGGACCTCCCGTGCCGTCGCCTCAGCTTCCTTTCGCTTCAAATCGCTTTCGTATTTTTCCTTGGCGTGGGCAAGCTTTTCGTTGGCAGCCTCAAGTTTTGTTTGAAACGAAATCTCACGCTCTCTTTCGTGCTCCCACACCTCAGCCGCCAGTGTTCCGGAGATGACTGCAACTGAAGGAACGACGAGAGGAACAATCAAGTGGCAATATGCAAACAGGAGCAGCGCCACCATATACAGAGTCACGACCATGACAAAGAGCGCCAGCACACTGAGAGCGATTCGCCAGGGCCTGGCTGTGTGAGTTGTCTTGAAATCGCCGATTGAAAGAGGTTTCGCTGCGCGCAACTGGAGCACTTTGGACAGCCACCACAAAGCGGCACAAAGAGCGTTCATCTCTATTCCAAAAATGATGGAAATCGGGCCGTCGAGCCGATCTCCATCGAGCCGCTTAAACCAGCTTCGGCGGCTCAAAGTTTCCATGGAATGAATCAGCACCTCAGAGCCGCTCATCTGGTCCAGTCCGAAATTGGTAAGCGGCGTGCTGAAAACATCAACAATGCTGTCGCCTATGACGACGATTGCGTCCTTGATGGTCACATCGTTTGATTCAGGATCGCACATCCTCCTTCGCTGATCCGGATCGAGCAAATACCAGAGCGGTCTGACGGGATAAAGCCTGGAGTTGGGGGGCGCCGCAAAATCAATATCAATGACATCAGGCAGTGCCTTTGCTTCGCCAAGATGCGACACAGCCTTGCCGGCGATGGATGTATAGATTTGCCCGGACGGATGCTCGAGCTTGATTACCGCCCGCCGAACAACTTGATCCTCGTCTGGAAGCACGCACGTTATACCGGTGTACTTCTCTCTCACATCGACGCCCCTTTCAAGTTTGCCCAGCTCTCTGAGAAGACCGTGAGGCACGGTGGGCTCGGCCTGAAGAAAGGCTCGATCTGAAGATCTGCGGCTGATCGTGCGGGCAAAGAAAACAGGCACCGGGCGCCTTCCTTCATGTCCGTGGGCAGCCCTGTGAATAGCCAACGCCAGCGTCTGGTCGTCTTCCGAGTACTGGGGAAAATCATTATCGAGAATTATCATCCGCGCTCCCTCAGTACTCAGATAGTCGACCATCAATGCCACCGCATACCGTGGCAAAGGAAAATGCATCAGCGGTCTCATCCAGCGATGGGATTTAACAGCCTCTATGGGCGGCTCGTCTTCCGGCAGACGGTTGAAAGCGACGATTTTGTGCTTGGCCGGAGGGTGGTTGTTTTCCAACAACCAGCTCAATGTCTGATCCCAAACAAGCCACGATTTATTGAGCTCATGCTCTCGGTGATAGGCGAGAATCTTCGACACGTCGACACGCTCGAGACTTTCAGGCGCCCACATAATCCACATGCGGGCCTCAAATCGATTGTTGATCGCCTGCAGCTCCTGACGATTGAGAACTCCCGCCAGCATCAAGACGACGGTGGTGCATATGCTTGCGACCATGAAGGCGACGATGGAGCCCCGATAAACTTCAGGCGGCTCTTTAAAAAGAGACGAATTCCGCTTGTTGGCATCGTTGAAGCTCATAAATAAATATGCAGATCGAGTCTAAGATGATTTTCCCGGCGCCTTCTGAAGGCAAACCCCGTTCGCTTCAGCGAAGACGCCCGCGCAGGGCAGGCAGGCGCTGCTCTCCCGAATTCCACCAGTGATCTTTCGCTGACACATTGCGCAAAGCGGCGTTGTATTGTCGAGAACGCAGCCTGTTCCAACCGTTTTTTGTTGCTGTTGTCTGATTGCTCTTGCGGGCGACCTGCTGCCGGCTCTGTCGTCCAAGACAGAGGCTGAGTGCGGCCGACAATGCTGTAACTAAATTGCTCATGATGAACTCCTGACTTTTGGGTGAATCTGCAAAACCTTGTAGCTGTCCTCATTCATCAGACAGCGCGACTAATCCAGCCTCCTTTTCGGAGACCAGATAGTCGCCCCTGCCTGACCGCTGGAAAACAATGTCCAGAATGGTACGAGCGTGTTGTCCGGCTGGAAGTCAATGCGGCTGCAGTTTTCACCGAAGCAGACGCAGTCCTCCGCCACTAAATCGAGAGGCTCATCTTGTTCTTGGTAAGCACAGTCTTGGGCAAACCAGGATTGCAGCACTTGAGACCCGGATGCATTCATATGATTGGATAAGCTCTTGGCGTAGTAAGTTTTTGCTTGGCTCGTCATGGACGGGGCCCTCCTGTCTGATGCACCCAGCTTACAAGCGGCAATTCCAACAGCAAAATTGGACTTTTCCCTGGCGGAAACAGCCCAAAAGCAAGGAGCAGCAAGCATCTCCGGCAAGCGACAGCAAACGGCCGCTCAACGGCGCATCCAATCATCCGGATAAGGGAAGTCAGCAGTTGATAGACTAAGTATGATGTAGTTTTTTTTCCGCAATAGGAATTTATGAGTCACCTAATCCCGGGGTCTAGAATCATCGGCCATTCTGTTTTTGCTCGCTCTCTTGCAGCAACAGCTTTTTCCCTTTTGGTGGCCGCTTCGCTCTCACCCTCCTATGCGGAAACGACGCCGTCTGATGAGGTGATGAGCGCACAACAGCTGACGAGCTTGCTCAATGACGGCTCTGGAGGCACCACCGCCACTAATTTGAGGGTCGTGGGCCAGGGCCCCAACGTTACCCTTCTGGCTCATAAAGAGGCAAAGGCTCTCGATCAAGATTTGAAGATCGATGCCATCTTTCTCGCCAAGCGATTAGTGGACGCCGCACCCGCGCAGATAGAGTCGGTCAAAGTCTTATTCTCTCAAGCCGGCCGCGATGGGCGATATATTACGGTCAGGAAAAAAGACCTCCTTGATTACGGCAGCGGCAAGATTCCGCCTGCCAAGTTCTTGTCGTCGCTTATGCTCATTCCCGTAGAGCAAAAGAAAACGCTGGAAGTCGCCGAAGGCCCACAGTTTGAGAGGCGCCTCCTCATCTCTCAACGCATAGACAGGCTGAGGGATCAGGGGACGGGCGTCGGGCCCTTCGAGACTATATTCAAGGAAATTGAAGCGGGGGTGAAGTCCGGCAACGACGTGTCGTCAAAACTGGCATTTCTGGAAAGCAAATTATCAAGCCAGGAGGAAATCCTGAGACAAGCCAAAAACGCTCAAAGAGGTCTTGGCGTATCCGTGCCGGCAAGGCCGGGCACGGCATCTGCTGCCGGATCTCAATCAGGCACCGCTGCGCAAGCCGGCGCTCCCACCTTCATCCCCCCCGATGCGGAAATCTTGAAAAAGACATTTGCGCAGCAGGCGGACAGCATTATCAAACAAGCGCAAGCCAAGAACAGCTCTGCCGGTCAGCAGCTTCTCACGCTCAAGCAGACAATCGAGCAAATGTTCGCTAAAAAAGCTGATGCTCATGGCTTCATGTACATGTCGCAATTCCAAAATCTTGCCGCACAGACGCTGGGCTTCGATCCGCTCCGGCCACAACAAGCGCCAGGTGGAACAACCAGCCAACAGGGCAGTGAGACGCGCACAACTACCACCTCCAAGACCTGGGGCTCGGGTCCTGAAGCGGGCGGCTTCCCCGGACCGCCACCGGGCGGCGGTCCTCCTGGTCCTCCAGGTCCTCCAGGCGGCGGATTTCCTCCCTTTTAGAGCACAGCCCAATAGGCGTCTGTTTGTGATTACATTAACGTCTTAATGGGGATAAACCAGGTAGCATGTGGAAATTCTTGGGTTTATCAGTCCGTGGACGATCCAATCTCCAGCGCGTCGCAAAACATATCCGAGCCGACTGAAACGAGAGCTAGGAGCTCGCGCGACCCGCTCGTGGGAACAACTCTCGACGGCAGATATTTGATTGAGGAAGTTCTGGGCAGCGGCGGCATGAGTGTCGTCTACAAGGCAACGCAGACGCGCGTAAACAGGCATGTGGCCGTGAAAACCCTGAAAATGCAGCTCGATACGAAGCCCGTCTACAGAGAGCGATTTCAACGTGAGATTGACAGCCTTTGCACACTTTCACATCCCAATATCGTCACCGTTTATGACTGTCTGATAGGACCGGACGATCAGCCTTATGTCGTCATGGACTATCTGCGAGGCAAGAGCCTCGAGGCATTGATCAAAGATGAGGGTCCTCTTGACGTAGGCAGATTTGCTCGCATTTGCGTGCAAGTTTGCAGCGCTCTCGATCACGCTCATCGAAAGGGCATTGTCCACCGCGATTTGAAGCCGGGCAATATCGTCCTCATGGACGAAGAGATGGACTTCGTCAAAGTCGTCGACTTTGGCCTTGCGAAACTGGGGCAAGACAGTCGAAAACTCACGCAATCTGGCGAGCTGTGGGGAAGCCCGCCCTACATGAGCCCGGAGCAATGCAAGGGGCAGGCGGAAGACGTTCGCTCAGACCTCTATTCTTTTGGCGTGGTGATGTACGAGATGCTTGCCGGCAAAGATCCGTTTTACGACGCCACAACGGTATTCGAGCTCATCCAGTGCCATGTCAACACGCCGCCGCCTTTGTTTTCCACAGTCAATCCTGTGGTGCGTGTTCCCGAACCTGTGGCCGCAGTCATCTTCAAAGCAATGGAAAAGGAGCCGGCAAATCGATACCAAACTGCGCTGGAGCTGCAAGATGCGCTGGTCAAAGCCTGCTCCTCAAACGTCGACCGCGATGCGGCAGAGCATCTCTTTCACCTCGCCGGACAGGCTCGCATCCGTCCGGCACAATTTGAGCCCTCGAAAATAGAGGAGAGCGCCGCCCCGGCAATGAATGCTGCCGACTACTTCAACATGGCCCTCAATCCGATGCAGGACAGCATATTCACTAATGTGCAAGCAGAGATGGCAAGCGCTCAACCTTCTTTTGCCGCCCAGGCGGACCAATCGACAGGCGCAGCAAACATTGAAAGAGAGTCCGCATTGCTTCAGCAAATGGAGCCGATAAGGCACGATTTAGCCTCTTCGCGTGCCGCCTCGAGAGCGGAGCAACAGTTGCAGGGACAAACGGAAGCTTCGCCGGCTGCTGCGGTTGATGAGGTGAATGTGTCTGCTCTTTCCTCGCCGCCAAGCGCAAAACCGGCGCAAGGCAACCTTCGCCAGGCGACGCCGGAGCGATTGCGCAATATCGAGACCTCATCGGCAAACGGCTTTCCATGGGCCTCGGTTGCCGCCATCGTCCTCGTGGTTGCGCTTGCCGGAGGCGCCCTTCTTATTGTCCCCCGGCTGTATTCCCAGCCCAAACCTCAAGGGGAGGTAGCCACGCACGACGCCCGCCAGGCACCGGACACCTCAAGCGATGTGGCGACGGGCAAGAAGAGCGAATCGCCTGCCACCAAATCCGGTGCTGCTCAAAGCGAGTCAAGGAAAGCCGAAACGCCCATTGCGGCCACTCCGCCGAAACCAAGGATAACAGCGACAGCCGCCCCGCCAAAAGCAAAGCCAATCGTTCGCCGGCCGCTTATGCGAAAAGTGCCGGTCACAACGTCCGCTCCCCGTGCCAAACCGCCGGCCGCGTCTGCTTCCAATCCCTGGTCTCTCCTTAAAGGAATGCATTCAAAGGCCAAAGATGATTGAGCCAATTGTTGAGCCAATTTCAGCCTCAGCAATTATGCAAACAAATCACGAGCTTGCATTTTTGGCCGCCGGCTGAGCCTGTGGCTGAGCCAATTGCTGAGCTTGGGAAACACATCATTTTTTATCTGCATTTCCCAGCGCAGTTGTAAGATTCGTGTTAAAAGGAGATATAGTTCGCTTTTCGCAAGCGAGCGCAGTTCCCGCGATGCTTTTTGCGCTGGTGCAATGCGCCGGCAGCTCAGGCTGGCGTGATTTTCAAATTCCTTGCTGGACTCACTGAGCATGAGTCTGGACGGATTCGCACACCTCCAACCAAGCAGGAGATATTGATGATCTCAAACCTTCAACTGACAGCTGCCATAATTTGCGCAGCAATCTTTTTCGTCATTCAGAGCGGCTATCGCTTAGCCACTGGTCAGCACTCGAGAGTCGCTGCCGGCTCTCACGTCTCCCAGAAAGCTTCCGGGAAGAGAATAGCCGGAAGTAGCACCAGAGATGGTTCGGCCCCAAAACAAAAGGAGAAAGTGAACAGCAGCCAAAAACTCGCAAGCTCCACCAAAAAAAGAGCGAGGACTGCCTCAACATCCCGCGTCATGAAGCGCCGAGCACAAATGGCAAAAACCGCCCGTAAGCACGAACACAGGCTTGCCGCACGCAAACGAGGAAGACGCATAGCAAGTGGCGGATTGCGCTATTTGTTGAGCGCTCCTGCTCCCGTTACAAAGCCTTACTCAAAGGCCTCGCAAACCGCCATCCAAAGCAGTTTCGCCTCAGGCAATGCAGGCATGTATCCCACCGAATCGCTAATCAGAGCCGGTGTTTTTAGATATTACGC
>DATNRC010000620.1:0-3095 GCA_036703705.1 Candidatus Obscuribacterales bacterium | reverse complement strand
CGCCGATCGGGGAAGTGGCGGCGCGTCTCATAGGCCATAGAGACCGCCCGATCGACACCCCAGCAAAAACCGAAAGCACCGGCCAGACGCACCGTGATACCCAGGCGCTTTAATGTATTGCCATTGTTACGCAGGTCGGCGATTAGATCGGATTCATAGGCCGATTTGAGTTGACTTTCGACCTCTTCCTTGAGCCCGAATCCCTTGCGATGATAAGTGGATTTATTCATCTGTCCGCCAAAATCACTTTGCAGCCACGGCCGATTTTACAGTAGATAAGATGCTCTATCTACACGCGGCGATGTTATTATGACCTCGTCTTACGCTTACTATGACCCCTAGTTATCAAGAACTAAAACGTAAGGGGTCAATTACAAAGGAAACGGAAAGAGCCCGCCAAAGCTGCCAAACCTGGAGGAAAACACAAGTGAAAAGAACTATGTCCGGATTATTAGCTATTACAGCCGCTCTAGTAGCCACTTGCTCACCTGCGCTCGCGGAAAGCGAAGGCACAATGGCAAAGCAAGCAGCACTTCTGCCGGTTAGATTGGTCTCCATCGGTGCCGGCGGCTTCCTCGGCATTCCCGTGGCCATCACGCGCCGCTCATCCAATCGTTGCATCGAGTTCACCGAGAGCTTCGCTGACAAAATCGGCGGCAAAGATCATCTTGTTCCCATGACGTTCGCCTCACTCATGGGCGTGCCTTTCGGACTCATTGTCGGCACAGGCGAAGGTGTCTATGCCGGCGGCAGAAACGCCATTGCCAGCGGCTGGGAAAAGCCGTTCTCGCTGGAGTCCTTCAGCCTTCAGGAAGATCTCGAGTCGCACTAAGTCGAATGACGGCGGCTTCAATCGCCCATTGAGAAAGTCAGCAAACGGGGACGGTGGCGAGCCGTCCCTGTTTCCTTCATGCTCAAACCAAGAAACAAAGCAAGCAGGATACATGCATGGTGCCGAAAGCGACAGAAACCATAAAAGCACTGATCTTCGATATGGACGGGGTGCTCGTTGATTCCGAGCCTTTGCATTTGCTTGCTTATCAGGAGCTGCTCTCGGCTTTCGGCTGTCTTTATACGGAAGAGGACAACAGGCAATATCTCGGTCGCAAAGACATCGACTGCGCGGTCGGATTGATAGAGCGTTTTCGCTTGCCCCTCACTGCTTTTGGTTTGGTCGAAAAAAAGGAAGAGATATTGCACAGGCTGTTTCGCGAAAAATTGCAATTGCGACCGGGGGTTCTCAGCACTCTCAATACCGCAAAAGGACAAAAATTACCGATGGCCGTCGCCTCCTCGGCAACGCTCCCGACCATAAGGCTTGTCGTCGAGACGGTCCGCATCGATGGATATTTTCGGACGCTTTGCTCGGGAGATGAAGTAGCAAACGGCAAACCTCAACCGGACGTCTTCTTATTGGCGGCGGAGCGTCTGGGGATTGATCCCGGGCAATGTCTTGTCATCGAAGACACCTACAATGGGGTTTGCGCGGCGAAAGCGGCGGGTATGAAGTGCATTGCAATTCCTTGCCTGGCTACACAGCACCAAGACCTCTCTCATGCCGATTTTGTGATGCGAAGCCTGGAGCAAGTTGACCTTGCAGAGTGGCTGTAAGGCTGGCTCCTTACTTGACATTAAGAATGACTGCAAAAGCGTATCTTGACAACATTTTTCTTGCCTTGGCTAAGTTTCATAGTGGGTATAAGAATGCGAGGGATCGCTTTTTACTTGGGGTGAAAGGTATCGGATTTTATGAAAACACTTGAAAAGGAGAAGATTCTCAGGCTGAATTGCCCGGGATTTGGCGAGGAATCCTTTCTCACCTCGGGAAGGGCTAAATCTCTCGATGCCTATGAAGCGATCATCGTCAATCCTGTGAGCATCTTGCACCTTTTTGACCGCGATCCTGACCTCGTGCGACAAATCGAAGCCGCGCAATCGGAGGGGATGACTTCGATCAATACCAATCACGATGCGATGCTGGAAGCGCTGGGCGACGAGATAAACAGCAGAACAGAGCAGTTGGTGAGATTCCTGGAAAAAGGCGGGCTTCTTGTTTACTTCCTGTGCCGGCCCTTTTTGGTGCAGGGCAATTCAACGGCCATGGACAACTACCTCTGGCTTTTGAGCCTGGCGCCTGATAAATCGACGGAGCGCAATTCACGGCACATGAGCGCAGTTTCCCACGGACGCAATGTCGAACTGACGGAAGAAGGCGAAGAAAACGAATTTGCCGACTATTTGAGACAGCCCGGACTGGAGTGGAACACCATAATCCGTACCGACTTCCTAACCGAAGGTTACAACGTCCTTGCCACTGCCGGCCCGAAAAAATGCATCGCCGCCCATCTCTATGCCGGCGATCAGGGCGGACGCATCGTCTTTCTGCCCGCTCCATATTCGCCCGATTTCGATCGCACGCTTATGGAATGCGTCAACCGCTGGTATGCGCACCGTGAAGGCGAGGAGCCGGAGAAGGAAGAGGTGGCCGCCCTTGCTGCCGCCAAAGTCGAGCAGGCAGCCGCGCAACGATCGCCGGACGTGCATAAATTTGTTGGCTCCAAGCCATCCTCATCAGGACATAAGCTGCCGGGAATTGAGCCGGCGGCAACAGCACAAGCGCAAGCGCCGGCCGCGACAGCACAAGCGCAAGCACCGGCCGCGCCGCCCAAACAAGAAGCGCAAACTCAATCCAGCAGCGGTCTGGCGGCGCATTTTGGACAGCGGCACGATGCCGCCGCCCAAGACGCGGGCGCCAAGCCGACAAGCACCCAGGACAGGCCGCCGGTAACAGCCCAGGAAGCAGCTCCTCAAGAGCCGCACCGAGGGGGCATGCAGGACCTTCTCAAAGCAGCTGAGGCAGAGAAACCGGCAGCCACACAAGGCGCAGCTCAAGCCGAGGAGCATAAAACAGCATTCAGCTCGCTTTTGGGAGATACGTTTGCGCAGCCGCGTCAGACGGAGCCCAGACGAACGGTAGAGAGCAAAGAAATGCCGCCTATCGTTGCCCCCGAGTTGCAGCCGACGCCAGCATCACCTCCTGCGGCCGCACCGCCCGAGCCACCACCGCCTCCTGAGCCGCCGAGAGTGGAGGCACC
>DATNRC010000619.1:0-4935 GCA_036703705.1 Candidatus Obscuribacterales bacterium | reverse complement strand
GACCCAGATTTGATGGCATTTCTACGCGCCCTCTAGCCGACGTACACATACATTATGTTGTCTTCAATCGATTGCAGAGGAGGTGATTAGCGCTCTGGCGCGGCCGACAACACATTAACGGCTACACCACGTAAGCCTTACTATGTGCTGCTCAACATAGTAATGCAAGATACAGAGGAAAATATTAGACCTCCAAACCCGCTTCGCTTCGATGCTTTTCGCCACTATCACAATTTCGCTGCCAGCTTATTTCCACTATCAATGCTGGAAACACCGTGGTGGCAAACATTGAAGGACACTATCATGCCCGCAGTAAAGAAATACCAACCTGTTAGTGTCGCATTGGCACCGCAGGACAGAGCGCAGCTCGCAGAGCTAGCGAAGTCCAAAGATAAAACAGTAAGCGAGATATTACGTGAAGCTATTCGATGGTATCTCATTCATCACGAAGAAACAGAGAATAAGTCAAAAGAATCTCTGAGTGCGCAAGCCACCAGGTACGCTGCCGACCAGCTTGTAAAAGCGATCAACGCCGGCGTCGATAGAATCTGCCGGATGCTTGCCAGGCAAGGCAGAGCGATCGGCACATTGTATGAGCTGAGCTGGATGTCACTGCCGGACGATGAAAACGCGCGCCTCGCATTCGAAGCGGCCGCGAACAAAGCGAAGCAGCGCATGGCTCGCCACATTGAAAACGATGAGCGCGAGCTTGCCGACCGCATGAAAAAGGTGGTGAATAGCTAATGGGTGTCGTCATCCACGGTTATATCTCCGCCAGAGATAGAAAGAGTCGCGTGCCCGGCCGCTCGCCAAAACGAGTGGCCGTGGAGCGCTCTCTGGCACACGTGAAGTACATCCAGCATCGTCCAGGAGATGACCGCGAACCTGGCGGAAGAAAATTCTTCGACGAGCTGAATGAGAATCTCGATGGCTATGAATTGAGGAGGGCGATAAAGGAACTCGAAGACAGCAAGGTCGTAATTCACAAGCTGACCCTATCTCCTGAAATAGATCCGCTCGACAAACGCCAGTTTACGCGCGAGGTCATGCATCAACTGGCTGCCGAGAAAAACTTGCAGCTTCGGTGGATGGCGGTTGAGCACAATAACACAGCTCACCATCACATCCACGTTGTTGTCCTGGGCAAGGATGAGAACGGCAGAAGCGTGAGGATCGACAGAGATGACTACACGAAGCTTCGGGAATGGGGCGACCGATATCTGGAGCGATGGCAGCCGGAGGAGCTACAGCGAGCCCGCGACGAACGCAAACGCAAGGAACGCGAGCGAGTTGAAAGCCGCAAGCGAGAGCGCGAATTACGCCGGCAGGAACGCATCAGGGACGGACTGGAACTCCCGTGGATGCACAAAAAGATCGTCAGAGAACAATATGAGCCTTACAGCAAATGGAGTAAAGAACAGGAGGAAAAGGAACGAGAGAGAAGTTCTCAGAGAGAGGATCGCACCAAATCCGAGAAGCCATATTTCAACGACACCATTCAGGCGGCCGGCAAAGAGTGGTCCCAGCAAAACACGCTCGGCGAACTCAAAGATCTAAATACCTATCTCTGGGATAACTTCGATGAGCGCATACCAGCAGCAGAATACAAAAAGCTTGTCACCTGGATAAAAGAGAAGGAGCGCCTAAAGAAGCCAGACCCCGGTGTCAATGATGCAGAAAACAAACCTGCGAAAGAAAAGGAGCACTTCGAGTATCAAGGAAAGAAATACAGCAAGAACAGCCCCTATGAAAAACTGACTGAACTGGTAGGCAAGTTGAGGGAACCCGAAGCTCAGCGCCTGCCGATTGACGATTATCAGAAACTCCGGACCTGGATCGAGAACGCAGATCGAGCGCGATGGGCAGGCGTAACCGAACGCCAATTGGAGTTATCCAAAAGGAAGTTTGAGAAAGATGGCGCCGCCAAGACGTCACCTAATGCTCATCGCCACGTTGATCCGCTGCAACAACAAATGATGTCCAATCCTGTTGTTGGCTTGTTTATGCAAGGTGCCTCCCTCGCCAACGAGCTTGTGAGATGGATCGATTTGCGCGACAACCGCGATCGGCTGGCAGAGGCAAGAGACGAGCTAGAAAGAGCCAAGAAGGAAAGGCATCAAGATTACGTAAATCCTGATCGCACGCATGACGAAAAGGCGAGAGACCAGGAAGCAATTGAAAACATCGACAAATCCATTGACGAAAACAAGGAAGCCCGCAAGAAGCGCCGTAAGGACAAAGAACGCGAGCGCGAAAAGCGAGATCGCGGCCTTGATTTCATGAGGTAAGAACAATGCATGCAAATGACTCAGGAATTGTCCGGGCAAGTCTGAACGATTTCCCGGTACTGGCGGTTAACGTGCTCGATCGCCTGGGGTATCAAGTATCCCGGGCGAGCAAGCAACTTGACCAGATACTTGCGGTCGAACACTTGAATGAACAAGTCGGCCGGGATTGGTGGCGGCATGAATATCGAGTCGTCCTACGTTGGAATCCAACCGGAGCCAGCGATATTCTGGTGACGATTAACATCGAAGAAAGAAAGGGCTCTGGAACTCAGTCCGAGTGCCAAGATCGTTGCGACCGGATACTGATCGAACTGCAACGAGATGCTGACCGCGCCGCCGCAGCTAAGAAGCATAAGCAACCTAACACTGCGTATGGAGCCGCTCGCTGGGGAACACCCGATGAATTGCGGACAGCCGGATACGTTCAGCAGAAGGCCGATCCGAAAAGACTGATAATCGGCCGCACGCCGGACAGTCGATATCTGCAAGTGCCAGAGAGGTGGACTCATGCGCACGCTCTCGTATGCGGGCGCACCGGCGTAGGTAAGTCGCGAGGCTTCTTCATCCCGCAGCTCATCGAGCGCCTGGGCACCAGCATGATTGTGACCGAGGCAACTCCAGGATACGAAGCTGGCGAACTGTATAAGCTCACATCTGGATGGAGAAAAATGGCAGGGCACGAAATCTACTGCTTCAATCCATCGGACATGGCTTCCCACAGAATAAATCCGATTGACCGAATAAGACGGGCACCGGAGGAACTGAAGGCGCAGCTCGCTGAGAAACTCGCTGATCTGGTGATTCTCAACGGAGAACCGTCGGAAGGCAAGTACGAGCAGACCTGGAATCGCTCGGAGAAACTGTTGCTGATTCCGCTGATATTGCACGCCGCTGCAAGCGAGCCTAAATTCGGTCACTTCGGTGCGCTCCGGTGGCTGCTGCTAACGGGACCAACGCGACTGGCGGAGGTTCTCCGCGACAGCCCATCAATGGTGGCACGCATGGAATTCGAAGGCTGGATGCGGTTGAGTGGCCAAACCGATTTTCGATATGGCGTCTTCTCTGGGTTAATCACGAAGCTCAATCCATGGATGACCGACCAAATGGTGACGCTCACGGAGACCACGGACATTGATCTTGATGCACTCAAGAACAAGCTGTTCACCTTTTATGTTGCGGTTCCAAGCAGGAGCAGAGATAGCAAGCTGATTGGATCGCTGATGGTGAATTTCTTGCTCGATCACATTCTCGAAATAAGGGATGAATTGAAGCATCCGATCACTATGCTGCTCGACGAATTCACCAACTTCGGCAGAATTGCGAATATTAGCGAGACTCTCTCGATAATTCGCAAGAACAAAATCGGATTAGTGCTTGGTTTTCAGAACTACTTCCAACTGGAGCAGGTCTACAACCGAAAGGAAGCACAAATCATCATCGATATGCCAGCCACGCAAGTCTATTTCAAACAAAAGACTTTTGCAGAGGCGCGGCAACTAAGCGAGGCGATCGGCCGCACCACAATCGAGGAGGCGACAGTAAACGACAGCGGCCGTGTCCACGAGCTTGTCCAGGGACGCGCGCTTATCACGCCCGATGAGCTGATAAATCTCAACAATGAAGTGATCATTTTCACTGCGGATACCAAGCCGCTTAAGCTGCCCATTACATCGCCGACAGCATACGAGCATGCGCTGGCGTATGAACCGCCAGAACGGAAACAGCATGAAGTCAGCGAGTTCGTTCGCCAACGTGGTGGCATTGCTCGTGCCCAGGCTGAGGAGGTCGAGGCGGCGTCGAAGTCTGGCCGCAACTCCGAGCGGCGCAGTAGTTCGAATAAACGGGAACGCCGCGGACGCGGCAATCGCAATCAATCACCGAATGGCGACAGTAATCGAGCGAAAGGCGCAGAAGGGAGTCGCGAATTCAAAAAACCATCATCTGGCGCATGTCCCGATTACGGCGACTAGTGCGCTCAAGCCAAAAGGCTTTTGAGGAGTAAACACATGCAACCTGAAACTTATGTTCTGTTGCATCGAATGATCGATGCAGCAACCACCGAACACGAAATCAAAATCGTTCTTCGTCGATTTCACGAAATCATCGAAGCCAAAAGTGACAGCGACAACCGGGAGGATATCTTCGATGCCGCCTGGGCGTTCTGCTGTTTGGCGGGACTCTATAACAATCTCTATGAGCCAGTACTCGCGGAATGGTCGTACCTGGAATCCATAAGGCTATTCGAGAAGAACGGAATGGTGCTCAATGCAGCAACATTATGCGTCTCATTATCGAAGTTCTTTGCTGCTCAAGGAAGATTTGCCGACGCCGAAATCCAGTTGGCACGCAACGTCGCGTACCTCAGAAAGCACTGGGGCGGAGACAGCAATCAAGTCCATTCCGCAGAGGAAGAACTGAAGCACTTTCAACTCACCAGAGAAATCATCAATGCATGCCAGCACGTCTGGTGCAGAGCGTGCAACGTTGACGACTATGGCGTCGGACTTGACGCTGAAGGAAGGTAAATCATGATGGCAGTTGGAATAGGAATCGGATTATTTGTATTCCTCTTGAGTGGCGCGTTCATCAGCGAAGTCATCCTCCACAACAAGGATGCCGGCATTTTTCCCGGTCTGGTTCTCGGCAT
>DATNRC010000618.1:0-10645 GCA_036703705.1 Candidatus Obscuribacterales bacterium | reverse complement strand
CATGAGCACGAACTTGCAAACCTCCCTTGATTGTCTTCAAGCTTATGGAAGGGCGGAGCAACGCCCCGCCCTCGTCGTGCAAGTTAAAACAGCTTCTTGAAGATCTTTTTGATTGCCTTATCCGGCCTCAGCTCATCGAGTATCTTGATCGGGCTCGGCGGCTTCGGCAAGCCGCCTACTAAATCCAGCGGGCTCGGCGGCTTGGGAAGACCATCTATGAGATCGAACGGGCTTGGTGGTTTTGGTAAGTTGCCTACTAAATCCAGCGCGCTCGGCGGCTTGGGCAGACCGTCAATGAGATCGAACGGACTGGGCGGCTTGGGCAGTCCCCTTATCAAATCGAAGGGGCTGGGCGGAAGCGGCAGATTAATCGACGCATCATTACGTGGGTCGAAGTTGATGGGATTAAAGGGCAGCGGGAATCCGGGCAGCCGCGGGAAGGGAAGAATGAAATATTCTCCCGGCTTGATTGGCGGACGCTCAGCATCTGGCGGACAGGGCCTGATGCGGTCGATCGGCCGGACAGGCTCGGGCCGGCACGGCGGATCGCCCGGTCTGGGCTGAACGGGCTCTGGTCTGGGCTGAACAGGCTCAATCGGGCAGCCAGGGCGCTCGGGAATAGTAATGCCATCGGGCGGACAGTGGTGATCGCCGTCCTTCTTCAAGCGGTCGATGCCTCGCTCCACTTGATTGCCTCCTCTTTCCAACCTTCTGATTGCCTCGCAAATCAGCTGTCTCGCTTCACGCTTGCAGCCGTTTTGCAGTAAGTCCATGGCGGCTTCGACGCTTGAGCCGCCAGCAGCTACGTCTTGCAGTCCCTCCCTGACTTCCTCTTCTCCGCGTTCGCCACCCTGATGCAGCCGCAAGCCATCACGCAAATCATTGCTTCCGTCACCGATATTGCGCTTGCCGCGCATCAAATCTCGCATTGTGCCGGAAACATCGCCGGAATCGAGCGATTTGAGGGCATCTCTCAATGCTTTCTCCGATCTGTCCAGGTGCTTTTCGCCGCGCTCGAATTCTTTGAAAGAGGCTTCCTGCCTGTCATGACGATCGTTGATCGGATCTTTCCCATCCAGCCTGCGAACTCCGTCATTGATTTCGCGCTCACCGCTGCGCGTGTTCTTGAGCGCCTCTCTGACAGCCTCCTGAGCTTCCTTGTGCTTGCCTTGCTTGATCAGATCGAGCGCTGTCCTCATCTCTTCGCGCCCGCCGCGCACTTCCTTGGATCCGTCTCGAATCTCGTCTTCGCTGTAATTGCCGTTCAAACCTCCTTCTTTGTACTTTCTCAATCCATTGTCGAAGTGTTTGAGCGCATTCTTGCTCTCTCTCAGAGCTTCGAGAATTTCTCTGCGAGCGCCTCCTGCATCACCGCACTGCAGGCGCTGCAATGCGTCATCCAAATTCTGCTCGGTTTTGTTCAGGTCCTTTTGCCCCGCGTGAAACTGTTTTTGCCAAGCGGTTTCACGTGTGAGCGGCAAGCATTTTTCGCCGTAAATATCTTGGTCGAGATTCTTCTTGAAAAAATCGTCCAGGGCGTCGTCGTTCCATTTTTCCGAATTGCCGCACTTGGAGGTGTGTTTGTCGAGAATCTGTTGGGCTTCTTTAGTGTAGGCTTCTCTAGCCACACATCCGACTTGAGGGCGTTCAGGTGCTCTCACAACTGACGACTCAAAATTTTCCGCATAAGTCATGGGGTGCTCCTCCTGAGGAACTGCACGGCGGGCGCGGGAGATGGGCCCCGAGCCTGTCATCCTGATTGATAGTAAAAAGTCTTATGCTGTGGGTGTCGCAATGGCGACCAGCAATTTGGGGATTGGTGGCAAGATTATTGACTGATTGTGACAGGCATGTGACAAATTGCGGTCGCTCTCGGCAAGCATCCAAGTCATGAACAACCACTTTTTCATTTACTGGGTAAGTATATAAAGGAGGATATCAGCGCGCAGGTCTTGAATGAGTTTCAACTTGAAGCTATCGCACAAAGTATTGCTCCTGGTGGCAGTGCCGCTCATTTTTGAGCTGGGCTTCCTTGCTGTTCTCAACAATCTGCTTGAAGAAGCCGAACGAGAGCGGGAGCGGGAATCAGATGCGCGCGCAATTATCAGTCTCGTCAATGAGCTTCATCGCATCATGATCGGACAGGTTGCAGGTTTTGCAGCATACAGCATGTTGGCGGATGAGCGTGGCATGACTCGCTCCACGTCAATAACCGACGATCTTGCCCGCATTACGCCACTGATGGAGCAATTGGTTCATGACAAACCTGAGGAGCTTGCCCACTTCCAACGTGCGAGGATGCTTGCTCTGAGGGGTTCGGATCAATTGCGCATCATCAAGCGAATGTTTCGACAACTCGGTCCGGCCCAGATTGCCCAGGAATTGAAGACAGTCAAACCATTGCTGAGGGAAGTGGCTGCGGAGATGGATGCTATTCTCGCTGAAGAACGCAAGATTGAGGCAGCCAGCCCTAGACGACTGGCTAAAAATCGTACCCAGGTAAAGCAGTTGCTCATCATTGGCGTGGCCGTAAATATGGCAATGGCGATTGTTCTTGTTTCGTACTTCAACAGAAACGTGACAGCCAGACTTGCTGTTTTGACGGACAACTCCATCAGGCTGGCACACGGCCAACCGCTTAATCCGCCTCTTTGCGGCGACGACGAACTTGCTCATCTGGACCGCGTCTTTAAGGACATGGCTAATGCCCTGGAAATCGCAGCCAGGAAAGAACGAGCCGTGATCGAAAATGCCGCCGATGTCATAGGCTCAATCAACGAAAAGGGCATCATCACGAAGATAAGTCCGGCATCTCTTCGGGTGCTTGGCTTCAGCCCTCATGAATTGGAAGGAAAGCATTACCTCGAGATCGTCCTGCCTGAGGACGCCGGGGCGACCACCAAATCGTTCGAAGAAATGAGAGAAGGGCGGGCCTCGCAACCATTCGAAAGCCGGGTGAGAAGGCGTGACGGCACGGTGCTCAATCTCTTATGGTCGGTGCATTGGTCACAACCTGATGCTTCCTACTTCTGGGTCGCCCACGATATCACGGAGCGCAAGCAGGCCGAAGATTTGTTGCGTGAAGCAGAAGCACGCGTCAGACTCATTCTCGAAAGTCTGCCCGTGGGGCTGATTATCATTACTCCCGGCGGCACCGTCGAATTGATAAATGAGACGATGGGAGAAATTTTCGGCATCAAGAAAGATGATCTTCTCGGTCAGCATATCGGATCATTTTTGTCCGGCGGCTATGGATCGAAATCCAGCGCAGAGAGCGACCGCCTTATGAACGAACTGCTGGACAAGGCTGTCGGGCGCAGTTATGAAGCAACTGCTGTCGGGAAGAACGGCAGACACGTGCCGATTGAAATTTCTTTGCGCGAGATTGAAACTGTCAATGGCAAGCGTTTTTTGGGATTGATCCTCGACATAACCGAACGGCATGAAATCGAGCGTATCAAGCGCGATTTCGTCGCCATGGTGAGCCACGACCTGAAGACGCCGCTCACATCTGTTCAGAACTATCTGGAGCTGCTCGGGCAAGGCATTTATGGAAAGATTACCAAGGCTGGTCTTGAACGCCTCGCCGCACTGGAAAACAGCATCACGCGGCTTGTGGGGCTAATACGTGATTTGCTCGATCTCGATCGCTGGGAGGCCGGGCACTTGCAGTTGAGAGTCACATACGTTAAAGTGCATGACATAATCGCTCAGTCACTAGATGCGGTGCGCGCTCCAATGGAGAAGAAGAACATCAAGCTGGAAAGCCGACTGACAGATCTGAGTATCGAAGCTGACGGTGACCGCCTGATTCAGGTGCTTGTCAATCTGCTTTCCAATGCGATTAAATTCTCGCCCGACGCCGGCGTGATTCGACTGCTAATAGAGAAGAATGATTCATATGTTGAGTTTCAAGTGATTGATGAAGGTCCAGGAATTCCAGAGTCCCATCAAAATGCGATTTTTGATCGCTTTAAACAAGTCTCCGCTGACGACGCGCACGAAAAGGGCGGAACGGGACTGGGGCTCGCTATCAGCAAAGCAATCATCGAACAACACGGCGGGCAGATTGGCGTTAACAGCGAAACGGGGAAGGGCAGCACGTTCTGGTTCCGCCTTCCGGTCGAGGCTAAAGCTGCTAAAGAAGATCTCGTATCAGCCAGCGATGGTTGAAAGGCCGGGCTGATTCACGCATCACCAGATGCAATTGGGCATATCATATTGGGGACATCGATCAGGCAGCGAATTGAGATTTCTCATGCAACGCGAATCAGAAGATCAGAAATTAGTTTTGAATGTCGCTGAGAGTCAGCCGGAAGACTCCGTAACCACCCGGCAGACGGGGTGTCATGCTTGGTCGAACGGGGAGAGCGAAATCGACCAAAAGAATACTCTCCCGTTGGACGCTTCGGATGAATGGGAAAATCTGACAGAGGATTCTCGACATGAGAACATTGTCGGAACAACAATCGGCGGGCATTACCAAATTCTAGAAAGAATCGGCGAAGGGGGAGCAGGTGTAGTTTACAGAGCCAAGCATCTGCTTCTCAATCGCGATGTGGCAGTGAAGATCATCTCTCCTGAAGTGCGTATGGGCGGGAAAGTACTCATGCGCTTTCAGCAGGAGGCTAAAGCGGTCACGAGCCTGAGTCATCCCAATATAGTGAAAACATACGAGTTTGGTGTCGCTGATGATGGCAGTCCGTTCCTGACGATGGAATATGCGGAGGGACAGACGGTCGCTGAGCTCATTGCGCAAAGCGGCAAGCAGCCGATTGAAAGGTCGGTCGATATAATCACGCAAGCAGGACAGGGCTTGACATACGCGCATGCAAACGGCGTTGTTCACCGTGACATCAAACCCGAAAATATAGTTCTCTCCGCCGGAAAGGACGGACGGGAGCTAGCAAAAATACTTGATTTCGGAATTGCAAAGATAATAGACCAGCCGGACGGACAGAAGTTGACGGAGACGGGAAACATCATCGGCAGCCCTCTGTACATGAGCCCCGAACAGTGCCTGGGCAAGGAGCTGGACAGGCGCTCAGACGTTTATTCCCTGGCCTGCGTTCTATATGAGCTTCTCGTCGGTCACCCACCTTTTCGAGGGCAGAGCAAATTCGAGACATTAACCCACCACATTCAAACTCCGCCGCCGGACATTCCCAAAGAAATTGCTTCCTCTTCCATCAATAGCTGCCTGCTGAAGGCCTTGGCAAAGCAACCGGAGCGAAGATTCCAAACCGTCGAATCCTTTGTCGATGCCCTTAAGACGGCGTTGACCGAGCCCGATACCGGTGGCGGTATCAACGACATTCGCTTCTGGCGCTCGCTCGATCGCTTTCTTGGTGCTCGAAAGTCACTGCAAGAACAAATTCTGGCAAGGTTCATGTTTTATAGTATTGTCGCGGTAATCCTGTTCTGCGCTGCCGTGTTCTATTTCCTGGTCACGACAATAGAATTGGCGCCCAATTCAGTATACGACGACCCGACGGCCTGGACTGAGTACATAGACCTGGGAAGACGAGCGAGGAATCTCGGCGAATATTCGAAGGCCGAGCAACTGTTCTTGGATGCTGAGTGCAATGCGCAATTCTCAGGACAAAGGGAGGCACGCATTTTGGCGTTGCAAGAGCTACAGAAGCTCTATGAGCAGCGAGGTATGGACAAGGAAGCCAAACGCACTGCCGAAAGAATCAAACAACTTAATGGCTTTCCTCACAGTGAGTAACGATTTAGCGCCCTGACATTCGTGAGGCGGGCTGAAACACTTCTGAAACACAATTGAAGCCAACGTGAAACATTCGCCGCCTAGTATGTGCAGCGAACCCTCACCCCGCTTGCAATACATCACCGACTCAAGACTTTCACCGAATTACCTTACTAATTCCAAGGAGTTTGCCATGCTAGAGCGTGAACTTCCCAAATTCAATTCGAGAGACTCCTGGCTGGCGCCGGAATCACATCCACTGACTGATGAAATAAGTTCTGCCATGCAAGATCCGCGCATTTGGCAGGAAATCAACAACAGGATGGCATCATATAACAAAGCTGGCGACTTCGGACAATTTCCTTCGGCAGATAGCCTGTTGACCGGCTTTCAGGAAAACCGGATGACGGCAAATCAACCGTTCCAGATAGTAATTCAGGAAGAGGACGAGTCATTTGCTGAGAAGCTGCTGGATTTGCCGCTCAAACTCATAGATGCTTTCGAACACGCTTCAGGCATTGCGGCAGGCAAAGCGCTGGCGATGGAAGCGCTGAAGAATCCAGAAGCGGCTATGCAATTAGCCAGCACCGCCATCAAGATCGGAGCAATAATCGCCTGAGTTTATGGGAAGCAGCAGCGCGCCTTTGTGATAGCAACATAACCGCAAGGGCGCTGGACTGCTTTCAGGAATGCAAACGGCACGACGCTGCGCCGGGACCACAGACTGCTTTCATCATGGCCACAGCCCCGACAAATGCAAGACAACGCGTCCAGCACAGTGACTTTGGAATACAGGGACGTCACTGAGGCAGCCGTATCCAGAAAGTGGTGCCCTCGCCGTGATTGCTGTTGAAACCAATTGTTCCATTGTGTGCCTCAACGATGCTCTTGCAAATCGCAAGTCCTAAACCACTGCCCTTGCTTGTGCCCTGGCTTGACCCGCCATCGGAGGCTTTAACTTGTCTCCAGCGATCAAATATCGATTGGCCGACCGACGCTGGAATTCCCCGGCCCCAATCCTGCACGCGAATGACGAAGTGCTTGTTTTCACTCTCTAACGCAAAGTGCACCTTGCCGTCAGCATTCGAAAACTTGATTGCGTTCGAAATCAGGTTGATCACAACTTGCATCAAACGGTCGCGGTCTACCTTCGCATTCATTTCCGCAGCATCTAAATCCAGTTCGATCTTCTTGGACTCAGCGAACGGACGCATAGCCTCGACCGCATCCTTGAGTATGGACGACACCTCGGTGTCTTGAAGAGCAAGCTGCATCTGGCCGGCTTCAAGACGTTCAACATCAAGCAAATTGTTGATCAGGTTGATCAGGCGGCCGACCTCCTGCTCCGCCGTTCTTACGCGTTTTTGCCCGACGTCGGACAGTTTCCCATACATTCCGTCGTCCAACAAAGTCAATGTGCCCTGCACCGCTGTCAGTGGCGTGCGCAGGTCATGACTGATCATCGACACAAACTCCTGCTTCTTCTTTGCCGCATCATCAAGAGCTTCCGCCATCGCGTGAAAGACTCGATCGAGCTCAGCGATTTCATCTTCGCCGGACAGTCTTTCGTTGAGCGGCTTGTGACTCGCCAAACGGAAGGTGTTATCCACCAGGACACTCAATCGTTTCGTAATGCCGCGGCTGAAAAACAGGGCTAGAGACAATGCGAGAGCAACATTCAAAATCACACCGAGGCAGAGCCAGAAAGTGACTTGCTGCCCCGCCCGTTCGAATGACTCCTTGCCCGCAGTTTCTTTCGCTATGTAGCGCTCTACCAGTGTATCCATTTGCCGCTCCGCATCATGGGCCGCGCGATAGAGTTTCGGGTAGTAAGTGAAGCGGGCGAAGCTGTCATCGGTGCCGAACGTCGTCTTGCACTTGTCCATCACTTCCATCGCGCCGCGATACGTCGTCTCAAGATCGAGAACCGCCTTAAGGTCGGCCGGTTTGTCTTTGACGAGCGCCTTCAACTCGGCAAATTCACCCGGCGCCCTGGTCATGAGCTGCTCCCAACGCCTGAGAAGCTGCGGATCACGCGAGTCGCTGTAGCGGGCAAGAATGAGAGCAGATGTCTGTGTCTGACGCGAAAGCAATGTGAGGATGGATGCTACCGCACGCGCTCGACGCTCCTCCCACATCTGCTGGCGCGCATCGTTGAGAAGCCATGCCAAAACGCCTACAAAAATCAATTCAAAGGCGAGCGGAATCAATACCAGAATGATTCCTCTTTGCGATATCCTCAATGTCGATCTCATGCCCTGGCACTTCAAAGAGACAAGCGGGACACCACATCCAGTTTATACCTGAATTCTCAGGCGCGGAACATCGCCGTCGCCAGCCGGCAGCAAGGCGGGCCCCAAGGCGGAGTACATGCTTTGATATGCAATATATATTTGCTGGTATGCTGGTCCGTCGTGCGGGAGTGAGTTGCAGTGCAGTTGATCGCCAGATGGGGTAATTTAGATATGGGGATGGGAGATGGCGAAGATACTTATAGTCGAGGATGAGCAAGCGCTCGTTGACGTAATGACGGATCTTCTCAAGGGTGAGAACTTCCTAGTCGATCACGTTGTGAGCGGCGACGACGCGCTGCGACAGTTGTCCTTTTGCCACTACGATCTGATTATTCTTGATTGGAACATACCGGGAACGGACGGGCTTGGTGTTTTGAGAAAGTTCCGCACCAGCGGCGGATCGGCACCAGTTTTGATGCTGACGGGCAAGCGCGAAATCGACGACAAAGAGACTGGACTGGATGCGGGTGCTGACGACTATCTGACGAAGCCGTTTCACATGCGCGAACTAACGGCACGCGTGCGCGCTTTATTGCGGCGTGGTGCCACCACCGTCTCTAAAAAGCTGGTGGCACGAGGGCTCGAGCTCGATCCCATCACACATCAAGTCACTCTCAATGGTGAGGAGATAGAATTGCTTCCCAAGGAGTTTGCGCTGCTTGAATTTTTCATGCGCCATCCAAAAGAAGTGTTCAGCGCGGAAGCCCTTCTCCAGCGCGTTTGGCCAACTGATTCGGAGGCGGCGCCATCAGCGATTCGCATTTATATTACGCGCTTGCGCAGCAAGATTGATGAGAAAAACTCGCCTTCTTTGATCAGCACCATACATGGTGTGGGATACAGATTCGATCCCTAATCCTTTCCAATTAAATTTGCCAATGCCTCACAACTTATGCGCTTTGCGCAGTTCTTGGGCTACGCGGCGGTGGACCTCGGCTTCTTCATCTTTATTGAGCTTGTCCAGGCAAACCGAGTAATTTTCGTGTGTACGGGAGAGGATGCGCGCGAATTCCCCAGGATCAAACGGATCTCGCACCGAAGAATAATAATTGAGAGCGCGCTGGAAGAGGGGTTCCGCCTCGGCATATCGATGCCTCGCGCAGTGTAGCTCCGCATACAAGCATGAAACATCGGCTACGAGCGCCTGATACGTATTGCTGAGCTGCTCCGCCAGTTCCGCTGCTTGTTCAATTACCTGCTCTGCTTCGTCAAGATTCTTCTGCATCATATAGACATCACCCAATTTCTTGAGCAAACCCACACGTTGCGCCGTCGAGACATGCACCAGATCCGACACTTCGCCTATCTTGGCGGCGTTGTCGAAAGCCAGCTCATCACTCTTTCCATACTGGTCTTTCGGCTCCTCTCCCTTGAGAATACCTTCGAGATTGGCCAATGCGGGGAAAGGGCGGGACTCCTGTTTGTCGAGATGCTCCAGGGCCGTCTTGTACAGCTCGATGGCCTCGTCGTATTTTCCCTGTTTCAAACACAGATCAGCCTGACGTGTCGAGCGTTGCGGGCTGAGGAAATCCATCGTCGCTTTCAAGATTTCTTCGAGACCAGGAATTGGAATCGGCACTCTCGTCTGGAACATTTTCATATGCGCCTTTTCCGCTTCAGCAAATCTTCCTGTGACTTCGTAGAGCTGAGAAAGCGCAAGATACCCCGAAGTCTTGAGAGGCTCTCGCATCGCCTCCAATCCGGTTACCTTTCCCAAACGACAGTTGTCAGCGACAGCCATCGCATAGTTCAAAACCAGCTCCGCTTCTTGATAACGTTCTTCCGCAATGCAACTCTGGCCCAATTCGATCATGTTATGAACGGAATGATAGCCGTCCATGCCGTCATCCAGACCTTCTTTCAAGAGCTTCCTTTGCCACTCTGAACGCGGCAAAGGAATTTCCATATCTTCACTCATCAAATACTGGATGCGTTGCGCGGCGTCTTCTACCTCGTGGTCAGTGATGCCATTTCTGGCAAGCGGCTCGGAAAGTCGCTCGCGCCAGGCACTGTCGGCAAGAGATTGCGTCGCGGCAATGGACAGAATTACATCGTGCAAAAGCTTCTCGTCCAGAGGGAACAGTCCCAGAATTCCGCGCTTGAGACGACGATGCTCGCGGCGTGGCGGATCTATGAAGTTGGAATCGCAGTGTCTGCACGTGGTGGCGGACTGCAAATTGAATTCAGCACAAAACGGGCAGCGGCGACCGTTCTCCTCTTGTTTGCGAATGCGCAGCTCCTCAGCCACCTTTTCTTCGGTAATTTCAAGAACCCGCATCTTCGCCGTGTCGAGAATCGGACTTACGTCCAGCTTCGCGTCAAGACATTGCACCAAAACATCCCATAAGAGCGCCCTGTCCTGTTCGAAAGGCGGTCTTTCCAACCCTAAATTCGAGTCGTTGACGCTGCTTTCAAAATTTGGTTCGGCGCCAATTGGGCTCATACCGCCAAACCTGCCCTTCATTGTCATTCCCCTGATTAGATGGCTTTTGAAATCGGAATCGGGCAAGCTGTTAACAAGCTCGTCCAGCTTTGGCAGCCAGCGCCTGGCGTTGGCCAGTTTAATCTGCGGACCGAAAAACGCGCGCTTACTCTTTGATTCAGGAGATAGCAAGTCATGTTTGCAAAAGCGGCAGTGCGT
>DATNRC010000617.1:0-16081 GCA_036703705.1 Candidatus Obscuribacterales bacterium | reverse complement strand
GCGTATCTTTTGGATATCCGCTACGGATGTGCCACCAAATTTTTGAACCAATCTCCCCATGTCAACCGCCGATAATATCGCTGAAAGCTAGTAAATACGGGCGCTTCAAGATAGCTGTAATGCCTAACGTGACGATCATATCTTGTCGAAGCAAAGACCATGGGACTGGTAGGCAAAATGTAATTTAAGTGCATGTTAAGCCCTGACAACTGGTGTATTTTTCCTCCATCAGTCGACCTGAGACGGCCTTGATTGCGCCAAGTTCCAGTGAGAAGAGAAGGGATTAAAGGGAGTTTTCAAAGACAACCTTACACAGAGGAGATATGACCGGATGTGTACTGATTTTCGGATTAAAGCGCGAGATGGCAGCGTTGTGGTTGGCCGTTCGATGGAGTTTGCCCTCGATCTCAAGGCACGAATCTGCTCCCACCCCAGGGGTGAGAAATTAGAGGGCGCCGCGGCCAACGGGGCAAAATGGACATCAGTGTATGGATTTCTTGCTTGCGAGTGTCTTGACGGGCCGCACGTCGTTGATGGATTCAACGAAAAGGGATTGTCCGTCGGCTTGCTCTGGCACCCCGGCTGCGCCTATGAAACAGCCACTTCCGCCGTGAGCGCGGTCGAAGTTACTCAGCTCGGAGCCTGGATTTTGGGCAATTTTTCAACGGTTTCCGAATTGAGGGAGGCATTGAAAGGCGTTGCCGTATTGGCAGCCGAAATTCCGGGTCTTCCAGAGGTGCCTCCTTTGCACGTCGCCGTCCATGATGCCACCGGAAGCAGTATCGTGATTGAATTTGTGGAGGGAGAGAAGAAGATACACGACAATCCCAACGGCGTGCTGACGAATGCGCCCACTTTCGATTGGCACATCACGAATTTGCGAAATTACCTCAATCTGAATCCAAGCAACCCCGGAGCAAGAGTGCTTGCCGGAATGGTGCTGGAGCCCCCCGGACAGGGAGGAGGCTTGCTCGGCATACCAGGCGATTGGATGCCTGCATCACGCTTCGTTAGAGCGACCGCCATGCTGGCCTTTGCCAGGCAGCCTGCCACTGCCGATGATGGCGTGACCCTTGCCGGCCACATTTTGAATGCCGTGGACATCCCGCTTGGCGACGTGCGCGACAATGCGGAGCAGCTCATGGACTTCACGCAATGGATCGTCATAAAGGATTTGCGCAACAAGAAACTCTACTTTCGTTCGTACGACAGTTTGAGCATGTGCTGCATTGACTTGAATGACATCGATCTCGGCGCCGGAGTGGGTAAAAGGTCCATTCCGCTTTCCGCAAAAGCAAAAGCCATCGCAGTTACGGCAGAATTGCAATCGCACTAGCCCATCGAATTTCTATCCTCCGGCGATGCTAGGCAAACTAAACTTTTATGTTTGTTTGGGGTTGCTCTTGCAAAATGACAGGAGATTGCGCAAGCGCTTGTCCTGCAAGGTTTTATAGCCAGCGAAGCGGGCTCGACGCGGCAAACTTTTGAGTTTAAAACGCAAGCCATCAAGACTATGCTTAAAAAACCAGCAAGACTATGGTTTTATTGAATTTCTTGCATCGGTATGCGCACGCCGGCCTTTTTGGCAAACTCAATCGCTTCGTCATATCCTGCATCGGCATGGCGAATCACGCCGGTGCCTGGATCCGTGGTCAGCACTCGCTTGAGCCGTGCTTGTGCCTCCGGCGTTCCGTCGGCAACGATCACCTGCCCCGCGTGCAGCGAATAGCCAATGCCCACGCCGCCGCCATGGTGCAGCGACACCCAGCTGGCGCCAGACACGGCGTTCAGCATCGCGTTCAGATAAACCCAGTCGGCGATGGCATCGGATCCGTCTTTCATCGCTTCGGTTTCTCTGTTGGGCGAGGCTACCGATCCGGAATCAAGGTGGTCGCGTCCGATTACAATGGGCGCCTTCACTTCACCTTTTGCCACCAGCTCGTTCATGATCAGTCCCAGCTTTGCCCGATCGCCGTAGCCCAGCCAGCAGATGCGCGCGGGCAATCCCTGGAATGCCACCTTCCGTGATGCCATTTCAATCCAGCGGCAGAGCTGCTTGTCGTCCGCGAAATTCTCGAGGATTGCTCGATCGATGCGTTCGATGTCTTTGGCATCGCCCGATAGAGCCGCCCAGCGGAAAGGTCCCTTGCCCTCGCAAAACAGAGGTCGAATGTAGGCCGGCACAAAACCAGGGAAATCAAAGGCGTTTGCGACGCCGTTGTCTCTTGCCACCTGGCGAATGTTGTTGCCGTAATCGAAGGTGACCACGCCCTTTTTCAGATAATCGAGCATGGCCCGAACGTGTGTGGCAATCGACCGGCAAGCCAATTCGATGTATTTGGCCGGATCGCTCTTTCTCAATTCTTCCGCTTTCGCAAGCGAATAACCTTCCGGAATATAACCATTCAGCGGATCGTGAGCTGAGGTCTGATCGGTGAGCGCATCGGGGGTGAATCCGCTTTTGACGAGTTGAGGAAGAATTTCTGCTGCATTGCCGAGAATGCCGATGGACAGCGGCTCTCCTTTTTCTTTGGCTTCCCGGGCCAATTTGATCGCGTGGTCGACGTCCTGCGCTTGAACATCCAAATAGCGCGTTTCCAGGCGGCGCTGAATGCGGTGCGGATCCACTTCGATGCACAAGGCCACACCTTCATTCATCGTGATTGCCAGCGGTTGAGCGCCGCCCATGCCGCCCAGACCGGCGGTAAGAACGATGCGTCCCTTGAGAGTGCCGTTGAAGTGTTTGCGGGCAAGGGCGGCGAAGGTTTCATATGTTCCCTGCAAAATGCCCTGCGTGCCGATGTAGATCCACGATCCTGCAGTCATCTGACCGAACATAATCAGGCCCTTGCGCTCCAAATCGCGGAAGTTGTCCCAATTGGCCCAGGCACCGACGAGATTGGAGTTGGCGATTAAAACGCGCGGCGCGTCTTTGTGCGTCTCGAAGATGCCGACCGGCTTTCCGGATTGCACAAGGAGCGTCTCATGGCATTCGAGCTCCGTCAGAGCCTTCACAATGGCCCGCAAACAATCCCAGTTGCGTGCAGCCTTGCCCGATCCGCCATAGACGATTAGATCTTGAGGGCGCTCGGCGACCTCAGCATCGAGATTGTTCAAAAGCATTCTCAATGCTGCTTCCTGGATCCAGCCTTTAGTATGCAGCGTCGCTCCCCTGGGCGCTCTCACTGGAATGGAAGACTTGCTCTTGAGGATTGCCTCGATGAGCTCCTTGCCTTCGAGCTGCGTTTTTTGAGCGGCTACCTGAGGAGTGGCTGATGTCATGCAAATGGACCTCGATTATGAAAATATTACAGAGCCAGATCTGTGTTGTAGACTGACAAATGGAGATCATAGCGCAATAGTCGAGATGACAACCCATTTCGCACTATGACGTAAGATTTCGCCAACAACATGAAGAG
Source organism: Candidatus Obscuribacterales bacterium (assembly GCA_036703705.1). Taxonomy (GTDB): domain Bacteria; phylum Cyanobacteriota; class Vampirovibrionia; order Obscuribacterales; family Obscuribacteraceae; genus DATNRC01. The sequence goes on along the minus strand of DATNRC010000617.1, from coordinate 12,662 downwards.
CGAGGGAATCGGCCCATGGTCAAAGAGCTAACCAAACCTGAGAAAACTGCGGAGTTTGAGACTATCTCCGGCATTCCGCTGAAGGCCGTTTATACGCAGGATGATCTCAAGGATTGGAATTATGAAGAAAAGCTGAACGAGCCTGGCGAATTCCCGTATACGCGCGGCATTCACCACAATATGTACCGCGGCAAAGTCTGGACCATGCGCCAGTTTGCCGGTTACGGCGGGCCGGAGGAAACGAATGCGCGCTTCAAATATCTTTTGTCGCAAGGACAAACCGGACTTTCAACGGCATTTGATTTGCCCACCCTCATGGGATACGACTCGGACAATCCCAAATCGCACGGTGAAGTAGGAGTCTGCGGAGTGGCAGTGGACAGCCTCGAGGACGTGGAAATCCTCTACAAAGATCTGCCGCTCGACAAAGTTTCCACCTCGATGACAATCAATGGTCCGGCCGTCATTATTTTCGCCATGTTTCTTGCCAACGCGCAAAAGCAAGGAGTGGACCTCAAGAAGCTCAACGGCACTCTGCAAAACGACATCTTCAAAGAATACATCGCGCAAAAGACATATCTTCTGCCGCCGCGTCCGGCTGTGCGCCTGATCCGCGACATGATGGTCTATTGCACGCGCAATGTGCCCAAATGGAACACCATCTCCGTCTCCGGCTATCACATTCGCGAGGCCGGTGCCACTGCGGCGCAAGAGCTCGCCTTTACGCTGGCGGACGGTTTTGCCTACGTCGATCTGGGCATCGAAGGCGGGCTTCAGGTGGATGAATTCGTCCCCCGCCTCTCGTTCTTCTTCAACGCCCATATCGACTTCTTCGAAGAAATTGCCAAATATCGGGCGGCACGCCGTATCTGGGCCAAACGCATGCGCGATCATTATGGTGCCAAAGACGAGCGCTCGCTGAAGCTGCGCTTCCACACGCAGACGGCCGGCTGCAGCCTCACTGCCCAGCAGCCTGAGAACAACATCGTCCGCACGGCGATTGAGGCCCTGGCCGGCGTTCTTGGCGGAACACAGTCCTTGCACACCAATTCCATGGATGAAGTGCTTGGCTTGCCAACGGAGAAGGCGGCTCACATTGCCCTTAGAACACAGCAAATCATCGCCCACGAGACGGGCGTGACAAATGTTGTCGATCCGCTTGCCGGCTCGTATTTCGTGGAAGCGCTTACCGATGAGCTGGAGCGCCAGGCAAACGAGTATTTCAGGCGCATCGAGGAAATCGGTGGTGTCATATCCGGTATCGAAAAGGGTTTCTTTATGAAAGAAATCGCCGACGCCGCCTATCGCTTCCAGCAAAAGCTGGACTCCGGCGAGCGCATATTCGTAGGGCTGAACGGTTTCACCGAGGAGGCGCCGGGCTCGAAGATCGACATTTTGAAAATCGGCCCCGAGTACCAGCATCGCCAGGTGCAACGCATCAAAGAGCTGAAGCATAGGCGCGACAATGCGCAGGTAGAGAAAGCTCTCGAGGCCTTGAGACAGGTTTTGAGAAGCGACGAAAACAGCTTCCCGGTTATTCTGGAAGCAGTTAAAACTTACGCCACACTCGGTGAAATCTGCGATGTGATGCGAGAAGTCTGCGGTGCTTATCGCGAAACGGCCGTGCTCTGATGCTCAGCCATTACGCGGCAGCTTCTTCAAATGCGCGATCCATGAGCCATTTGTTTATGACCACGATGAATTTGTTGACGCTCCATAAAATCGCCGCAACAGCAAAAGCCGCGCCCCAGTCGTCAATCATGATCAGCGAAGGGTAGAAGCTGGCGATTGCCTTGAACAATAGAGCGTGTGCAATGAGAAAGGCACACCCCTCAGCGGCATTTGCGCCAAAAATGGCCGCTTGCTGCTCAAGGGATATGTGGACAATTGAAAGGGCAAGAGCGGAGCCCTGCCAGCCGTCGGACCTGTGGTTGGCAGCAGCTGACTGAACCGGCAGCAAAGGATATCCCTTCAGTTAACAGATCAGGGCAGCAATTTCCTGAGCCCCTCCTGAGCTCTCTCAATCAGCGCCGCATCGCTCGTCAAGCGGGTTACGCTCAAGTATTCCGCTTCCGCCTCCCTAAATCGTCTCAAGATTACTAAGGCCACAGCCCTCAGATAATGCGCCTGTGCATGCTTCGGATGCAAGATGAGAAATTGGTCCAGCGTCGTCAATGCCCTCCCATACTGGCCCTTGTTTATCTCCGCGAGAGCCTGCCTAAGCGGATGGATGTCGACTTTGCCTGCCGGTTTTCCGTTTTCTGCCATTCTTCTTGTTGCCGCCGCCCTATCTGCCGCCGTTCCAGCCCCGGCCGCTTTGGCGTTTTCGCCGCTCCCCTTTTCGCTTGGCTCTTTTGCCGGCGCACGCGCCTCATTCTTTGAAGACTTCTGTCCCTCGCCTCTCAGCGAAGGGCGGATATATCCGGGGACGGTTATCTCCAGTCTTGACGGCGAATAGAACCTGGGCACGGCATCAGGATTTTTGAGCGTTTGCGGCGTTATGTACTGAGGCTGGGCCGTAAAGAGGCCCTTGAAATGATTGGGCTCCCCCTCGATTGGATTGGGATGCGGATTGAGTAGTGTTTGCGGCGTTATGTACTGGGGCTGCGGCGTGAAAAGCCCTTTAAGAGGGTTAGGCTCGTCCGGATGCGGGGCTTTGGGCTGAGGATTGATCAACGTCTGGGGCGTTATATACTGCGGTTGCGGTGTGAACAAGCCGTGAAGCGCGTTGCCTTCCGTCGGCAGGTCGTCGAAAGGAGTGTTCACGCGAGCGGTTCTCTCAGTGGAAGCTCGCTTTTCGCCCTCCTGCCCCGGCAGATCTTGCCCGGGCGAAGCACTGGCAGCCGAAAGATTATTGCCGCTTTCAAGGGCATCACCTCCTGAGGGTGTTGAGGGGGCGGGCTCGCCAGCCTGTTTTGCCTCGGCTGAAGCGCTTGCCTCCTCGGCAGCGCTGCCGCTTGCGGGCGGCAGATAACTGCCGGATGGGCTGCTTTCGCCTGCTTCTTGCGCGCCTCCCGGCATCACGCTCAGTTGAAGTGAGAGAAAACAAGCGAAAAGCTTAGTCGCGCTGCCTCTTCCGTATCTGAAAAACCGCATTTACTTTCGCCAGACAGGTTCTCAACTTAATCTAGCACCAATCGGAGGCTGAAGGCTTGCGCCGTTGCTTGCCTTGTCCTTTGGCAAAAAGGGAGCCCGATTGCTGCAAGAGTTGGTTATGACGAGGTTGAAGGTTGTGCAAGATGGGAAACATATTTTCGGGGCTACAGTTGAATTCGGTCTCGTGGCTCAGGGGGGAGCTTCAGTTGTCGCGCAGATGTGTTCTCTGCAATCGCCTTGTGCCGCAAGGGGCGAGCCATTGCGCCTTTGACGGCTGCGCCTTCACATATACCGAAGACGAGCAACAACCTGTGGCCAAGGCCACCATGGTGCCCTCCTCCGCCAAGCGGTGCCCGGCTTGCGGAAAGCAATACACGGAAGAAAACAATTTTTGCAGCGTGGACGGCGCCAAATTGACCGTGGACGCAAAGCGCACGCACGCCGAGCTTAAGGCGGCGGTTCCTGCTTACAGGCTTCTCGGCAAAACAGTGGGCGGCAAGTACGTCATCAATTCCATTCTCGGTGAAGGCGGGATGGCTGTTGTTTATCAGGCGTTCGACTGTCTCATTGAAAGAGATGTGGTGATCAAAGTCATGAAAGCCTGGCTGGCTTCAGACGAAAAGGCAAACGAGCGTTTCAAGCGCGAATGCAAGCTCACCGCGCAAATCAACCACCCGAATGTAATTCGCGTTTATGACGGCGGCCTTTTGGACGAATGGGGCCCTTACCTGGTAATGGAATACGTAAAAGGCGAAACTCTGCGCAGCATCATCGAGAAGATGGGTGCGCTGCCTCTCGATATTGCCTGCAAGATCATCATTCAAATTTTGCGCGGACTGGCCGAGGCCCACTCTGCCGGTATTGTTCACCGCGATCTCAAGCCGGACAACATTATCATCACGCGTGCCGGCGGCAGCAGCGTGTCCGTCAAAATTCTCGACTTCGGCATCGCTTATCTGGTTGCCGGAGCACAAAAACTGACGCAAACCGGGCGGCTGGTCGGCACCCCGGCCTACATAGCGCCCGAGCAGCTAAAAGACAAGCAAATCGACGAGCGAACTGATCTGTATGCGGTTGGTGTGATTTTCTTTGAGATGTTGACCGGTCACCCTCCCTTTGCCGGTGAGACCGCAGAGTCCATTTTGACGAAACAATTGTTCCAGCCTCCTCCTCCCATTGCCGCACTGCGCCCGGATTTGCCGCCCGGCTTGATGCTGGAAGAAATAGTCAATCGCGCGCTTGCCAAAGAGCCAGAAGATCGTTTTCAAAGTGCGGTCGAGTTTTTGCAGGCAACCGAAAAGGCCCTCAGGGAAGTGCGGCGGAAGGGCTCGACCACGTTTTCTTGATGTGCGTGCCGCAGCCCTTTAATGCGACGCGGTTACTGCCTCCAGTTTTTTCTTGTCCACTTTCCCGGATGATGTCTTGGGAAGCGGATCGGAGGCTGGTCTGAACTCCCAGTCCATTGGTCTCAGCTCGCGCTTGAGATTGGCACGACAGTATTCTTTGAAAGAGGCGAGCAATTCCTGCCTGGCGCTTTTTCTGGCCTCGCTGTCGCCGCTAAGAAGTTCGCTCATTCTCTCCTCAGACACGACGACGATTGCCTTTACGATCTGTCCCAGCTGCCTGTGCGGCAAGCCTATGACGGCAACTTCTTTGACGGCGGGATTTTTTCTCAGAACGTCCTCCACTTCCGCCGGAAAGACTTTGTTGCCGGCGACGATGATCATCTCTTTGGCCCGACCGGAAATGTAAATGTAGCCGTCTTTGACATAGCCGATGTCGCCGGTGTGGTAGTGCCCGCGGTGCAGAACTTTCTCAGTCGCCTCGGGCTGGTCCACATAACCTTTCATCAGTATCGGGCCGCCGATTCGTATTTCGCCGATTTCCCCTTCGGAGAGGGGCTGATCATCGTCGTTGACAATTTCCACCTTTACTGACGGTACATGCTTGCCGATCGATTCCATCGGTCCGTCCAGATTGAGAGCAATGATTTTTGATTCCGTCGAGCCGAATCCGTTGTTGATCATCTTGCCGAAAATCCGCTCGAATTCAAGCGCCAGAGAAAGAGGCAGCGGCGCGCCGCCGCAAAGCAAGACTTCGGCGTTTGCAAGCCCTGCCTGCGCCTCTTCTTTGGGCAAAGCGAGCATCGCACCATATATGGTGGGAACGCCAACCAGTATGTGCGGTTTATGACGAGCGAGCGCGCTGATGAAGCCTGAGGGAGACATATCGCTGAAGGCAATGGTGCCGCCGAACAGCAAGCAAATGAGTGTTACTTCAAGCCCGAAAATGTGGCTGAGCGGCAGCGGCAGGACAAGGCGCTTGTCGCTGGTCAAATTCACCATTTCCCCGAGCTCGACGAGATTCACGCAAAGCGAGCCGAGGTCGTGCAAAGCGCCTTTGGGCATGCCTGTGGTGCCGGACGTCAATATCACCAGAGCTGGTGCGTCCGCATCCAGCCCTCTCAAGATTTCGTCGCCTGTCCAGTCCTTGGGCGAAACGGCAGGAACTATGGCGTCAAGATCCAAAATGGCTGTTGAGCTTTCTTTCAGGGCCTTGTGATCGTCGATGAAATCAGGCCACATGCGGGTCGAGCCGACAAGCGCTCTGGCGCCCAGGCGTTGAGTGATATTTATGCGCTCGGGAGCGGTGATTTTAAAATCAATCGGTATGCAAACACCGCCTAATCGCCACGTGGCGAGAATTGCCGCCGCCAATCTCGCACTGTTGGGCGAAGTCAGAACTATTCTCTCGCCTTTCTTGATTCCATATTGCCTCAGATACGATTCGGCGCCGTTGATGAGCGATTCCAAGTCGGCAAAGGTTATGGCTCTGTCCCCGGGCGCTTCGATGATGGCAATTTCTGAAGCTTTATCGGGCCGTGCCGACGCAGGCATAAGAAGTTTCTTCAAACAATCCATTGAATCTGGCATAGAACCATCCTGCTTCATCGTCATTAAATCGATCTCTTGGCGTCAGAGCTGAGATCAATGATGCAGATTTTACGCCTTAGTTTCACCCCGTGAAAGGACCAACGAGCAGTTCGCGAATTGATGAGCGCCGGCACTTTCATCGTTGGTTGAGGGAGCTTAGAATTGAGAGGCAGGCAAGGACGGTTACAAAGTGGCGTACATTATTACGGGCAGCGCGGATCTCAAGTACGACAGTCTCTCTGTCATACCGCTGGGTGGTCAGAGCGAGCTCGGGCAGTTGTTGTGGCTCTTCACGTACGGCGGCGAGATTTTGATTGTCGACGCCGGCGTGGCCTATCCCGCAGAAGACCTGCCGGGCGTGGATTTGCTCTTGCCCAACACGAATTTTCTGGAAGCGAATCAGGAGAGAATTCTTGCTCTTCTTCTCACCAACGGGCATGAGGAGCATTCCGGTGCTGTTTCCTATCTGTTGCATCACATAAAGGTGCCGCGCATCATGGCACCGCGGTTTGTCTCTGCTCTGCTTTCGCAGATGCTGCTCACAAAAGCCGGCAGCGCTAATTCCACTAAGCTGCCTGAGATAGACACTACAGAATGGCGTTATCCATATCAGATTGGACCTTTCGAGGTGGAGTGGATTAAGGTCAACGACGCGATTGCGGACGCCTCAGCTTTGAGGATTGGCACGCCTGAGGGCGATGTCATCTATACTTCCAGTTTCAAGCTGGATCAAACGCCGGTTGACAGGCGATTATTGGATGTGGGGCGCCTGGCGCAGGCCGGAGACTCGGGCGTGCTGCTTCTCGTAAGTGATTCCGCAGGCGTCGAGAACCACGGCTACACGCCGTCCGAGCGCGCTGCCTCGACAGCGCTCAAGAAGCACATCAAAAGCGCCGACGGCAGAGTGATTGTCGTCGTTCCCGGAACCAATACTCACCGCCTGCAAATCCTTTGCGATCTGGCAAAACAGTCGTCGCGCAAAGTTGTGCTTGTTGGGGAGACACTCGTTCATACCGCTCTTGCCGGTGCCATCACGGGCAATCTTACCTACGAGCGATCAATCGAGGCCGGTCTTGAAGACCTCAAGCGCTTGCCCGATCGCGAAGTGCTCGTCATAGCAACCGGGCTGGAGGGCGATCCGATGGACGTGCTTAGCGAGCTGGCCTTCGGTCGCAACAAAGATATCTCCGTGAAAGAGGGCGATCTCATCATTTACAGCGCCGACATCTTTCCCGGGCGGGCTCGGCAAATGGCTTCCTTTCTCGATCAATTCTTGTCGCTTGGTGTAAGAGTGATCTACGGGCCGAAAGAAGGTGTCCACGTTTCCAAACACGCCAGCCGCGAAGAGCTCAAGCTCATGCTTTCCCTGACAAAACCCAAGTATTTCATCCCTGCCATTGGCGAGGGGCGTCATATCATGCACCATGCCCAGCTTGCAGAAGATTGGGGCGTGCCAATGGCCAATGTCTTTCCGCTCAAGAACGGCGAGATACTGGAAGTCGACAATGGCGTGGCATCGATAATCGGCTCCATCGAGGCGCAGGCTGTTCTTTTCAATCGCGATCAAGGCGAGCGTGTGACGACGTTTTCAGTCAATGAAAGACGGGCTCTGAGCCTGGAGGGAGTTGTTACTCTCGGCCTGGTGATAAACGATCGCGGCGAGCTTATCGCAGGACCTTCAGTGGAGGCGGGCGCCTCCGGCTTTCTGCGCTCTAAGGAGTGGGAAGACACCAAAGAAGAATTGCGCGGCGCAGTGCTGGAAGTCGTCTCCAGGTTGCGGCAGGAGGCGCCGCCGCTGGATATCGCCCAGATGAAAAGCCAGATTCGCGATACTGCCACCAAAACTCTGCGCGCAAGACTGCAAGCAAAACCGGCTGTGCAAGTCGTCATTCATGAATTGGTGCGCGGCACGAAGTAAACGGCGGCCGCCAGCCGAGCCGTCACCAAAGCCTCACCAGCCGCCTTCGATCACTATGGCATTGCTTTGCGTGAGGAGCACAGTGGGATTCTGTCCCGGATTTACATAAATGGGCAGTTGCCAGAAAAAGGAGAGCCCGGGCACTTTATGGGTGGCCACCACCCACCAATTGCCCGACGGCAATTTGGCGATGCCCGACTGGCTTGTTCCTTCCTCCAATTTCTTGAGCGCTAACGGCAGCGGTGACAAGCCTCTCTGCAATGCTTCCGTCTCAATATCCGAGCCGTTTTCCTCGAACTCTTTCACGGCGCGCTGATAGCGCTTCCGGCGCTCGGCCTCCAGATCGTTGATGCGCATTACTTCTTCGCGGAAGTAAGGCAAAGTGCGCCATATCCAGGGGTACATCGTAAGAATGTTTGTTGGCGGGCGGGAGCCGCTTTTGCCCACAGCCGCTTTGAGCGCATACTGCAGGCGCCATGAGCCGGGCACATAGGCCTTTTCCAGCGCCGAACGGTGAGCATAGCCCAGGTTAAGCAGTTGAGCCTTGAGGTTTTTGTCTTTGGTGTCGATTTTGCCTATCGGCTGGCGAATGCGGGGCGGGCGCGGCGGATAAGGGTAAAGCGTGATCGTGCTCACGGCGCGGTTCTTGTGGGGAACGCTGATGCGCACGCGTACAGTGCCTTCCTGCGCATTGTTCTCGCCCTCCTCTACCGTTTCGTCCTGGGCGCCGTCAGCGTTGTCCACGTCGGTGGCGTCTTTCGCCGGAGGGACGGCGCTGGCAATTGGCTGAGCGGCAAGCGCAAGCTGGCAGAAGCCGAGGCTGAAAGCCAGAGCTAAGCCGAGAATGGCGAATAGAAAGAACTTTCCGTACCTCAAACAATTGGCTCCTTAAAACCGAGGTAGTCAATTGTATAGTGCGGCTGCTTCGGGTTTATTGGGCCCAGCTCACCTTAGGCGCGGATAAGCACTGACTGCGCTTTTAGTCGAGGCTTTGATAATCAGCCGGCAATCCGGCATTGTATATATTGTCAAAAGCTTCCCTAAGGCCAACTTCATCACGCTTGGGATGAGCACCGGACATGAGCTCGACAAGCCGGTGCCAGGTGATGTTTTTAAACATGTCGAGGTCGGCGGGTATGGCTTTGTCTCGTTCTGATTCCATGACGGCCATGACTCGATGGCAAGGCAGGCGGAAGAAGGCATCAACGCATCGGGCATCAAAGTGGTTGTCACGGCCGTTGGTCATGATTTCGCTCACTTTGGCAATCGGCATGCGATTGCGATAGTGCCTGACCGAGGTCAGGGCGTCGAAAACATCCGCTACAGCTATGATGCGCGCCAGAAAAGGAATCTCCTCGCCGCGCAAGCCGCGGTAATAACCCGAGCCGTCAACCTTTTCGTGGTGGCAGGAGGCGACGAACGGCACATCTTTCAGGCGGGCGGTAAAAGGAAGATTGGAGAGAAGATCGTAAGTCAGGCTGGCGTGCTTCTGCACGGCAGCGTATTCTTCAGGCGTCAGGCGACCGTCTTTCCAGAGAATTTTCTCAGGAACGCCTATTTTGCCGTAATCGTGCATCATCGCTGAATAGCGCAAAACGTCGATTTCATCTTCGGCAACCGTCATCGCCTGCCCGATGAGCAGGCTGTAGTTGGTGACGCGGATGGAATGACCTGCCGTCAGCGGATCGCGCTTATCAATCGTCTGGGCCAGTGTTTCCAGCGTCTTGTCAACGAAACGCTCGATTTCGCCGTAGGCTTGCGCCTGCTCGATCAGGCCGGCGGCAACGGCGGTCAAGCCCTCGAGCCATTCTTCATCTTCATTGGTGAAGGGACCGTCGAATTTGTTGAGCACCTGAAAAACGCCGATCACCTCACCCACCCGGCTCATCATGGGCACGCACAGCACGCTCTTCGTTTGATAGCCGGTGTGCTTGTCCACTTCGGGATCGAAGCGGGGGTCTTTGTAGGCATCGGGAATATTGATAATTTTGGCGGTACGCGCGCATTCGGCAACAATGCTGTTGCCCGACAAGGGGATGCGAATCATCCGGTGCCCGACCAGGCCCTGCGCGACTTGCGTCCACAATTCTCCGCATAAGGGGTCGAGGACGAAGACGCTGCAACGGTCGCATTTGAGCATCATCTGCGTTTCTCGCGTGATGACGTCCAGCAAGGAATCCAATTTTCGTTCGCGAGCCATTGCCCTGACGACGCGGTACAAACCGGAAAGAGGGCGCAGGCGATCGAGCTCTTCCTGCAGCCGGAGCGCTTTTATCTCACGCTCGATCAGATTGACTTCACGCTGATTGAGCTCTGCTTCGAGCTTTCTAAGCTCGTCGGCCTTCGACTCTATCTGGGCAGGGCTTAAATCAGTGGCTGCGGCCTGAGGAATTGAGGACTTGTCATTTTTGTCCTCGACGGTCTTGACTTTGCCCTTGGAAGCATTTTTGTCTTTATCAACTTTCGCTGCCTTCGGGCGTGCGTCCTTCGCCATATGATTCCTTCCTCAAAATTTGAATAGTAGCTTGTGCACGGCCGCGCCTGTCGTCCGATATCTTGCCTTTCAACACGGGGAATTGCTCATCGGACCTAGACCAATATACCCACTTAGAAAAAGATGTGTTCGTTGTCTTGCAAAATTCCCGTTTGGCAGCAGCAATGCATTAAAGCACGCCTGTGCCGCAAACGGCTAGCCGTGCGCGTCTGAGGCGATTGCCGTGGCAGCCGTCAATGTATGGGCAGGAAAATTGCCGGCGCAGTCTTATTCTTCAGGAATCTGCGGAAATCTGGGCGGCTGAATCCAGCGCCAGAAGAGGAGGCAGGCTCGCCCAATCACCCGTTCTTCCGGCAAGAAGCCCCACACATGGCTGTCTTCGCTGTTGTTTCGATTGTCGCCCATCATAAACAGGTGTTTGGCAGGCACAATGATCAATTCGTTCGAATCGCCGTAAGGCCGAATAATCTTGGCAGTGGAAGAAGGACCGCCAATGTCGCCGAGGACGTTGCGATCGTAATTGGGCGGCTCTTTGACATAACTGGACTCATCGAGCAATTGACCGTTGATGAAGACGCCCTGCCCCTTCTTAATGCGAATATTGTCGCCCGGCAAGCCAATCACGCGCTTGATGAAGGCAGGCTCGTAGGGCAGGAAGGGCAGCCCGGTCAGTCTCCCCAAGACGGTAAGGGGATCGTTTTGCAAGTCTTTGCCGCCCATCTCGATAGGCGGCGGATAAAAGACAAGAATGTCACCTCTCTGAATCGGCTTGCCCAGGTGGCCGGAGATTTTTTCAACGAGCAGGCGATCGTTGATTTGCAGGGTGGGCTCCATGGAGCTCGATGGTATGTAGCGGGCTTCTGCAAATGCCCATCGTATGAAGATAAGCAAGACAAGAGTGACTACAACCAGCTCCACCAGCTCCTTTACAAAGCCGACGATGGGATTGCCGTTGCCCTTGGCATTGGCGGTGCCCTCATCGGAAGCTTTTGCGAGCTCATTGGAGCCGGTTTCCATACTTTCGCTTCTTGCCGACGTGAGAGATTCTGACGGATCCATTGAATGGCTGATTACCTTTTTCATTTGTAAGGGCGAGTGTGCTTGAGGGCCCTAAGTTATCGATTATACAGTGGCAGAGCACTTTGAAGCTTATCAATGGCGCCGTTGGGGCTGTGCTGCGCTGGCCACGGGCTCCGCCTTTTCATTTGCCGATTTGCCGCTTTGCCCCGCGCTCTTGTTTGACAATATAGACTTCAGCGCTTGCGCATATCGATCCAGCTCCTCCACGGAATTCATCTCCGTCACCGCCACGAGCACGCAGTTAGCAAGATGGGGATAGGCTTTTGCCAGGTCGACGCCGCCGAGAATGCCCTCTTTTTTCAGCTCTTGCAAAAGAACCTCTGCCGGAAGCTCTGTCTCGTACACGAATTCATTGAAAAACGGCTGATTGGCGAAAGGCAGATTTACCGCGGCGATTTGCGAAAGATGGTCGCAAAGGTAGTGGGCGCGTTGCACGCTGATGTTGGCGATTTCTCTCAAGCCTTCCGGGCCGACGCTCGTCAAATACACAAGCATGGTGAGGGCGTTCAGGGCCTGATTGGTGCAGATGTTCGAAGTCGCCTTGGCGCGCCTTATGTGCTGCTCGCGAGTTTGCAGCGTCAGCGTGAAGGCGCGCTGCCCGCGATTGTCCTGAGTAATGCCCGCCAGCCTGCCGGGCAGCTGACGGATGTAGTCCTTGCGGCAAGCCATATAGCCGGCGGACGGTCCGCCGAAAGAAAGCGAATTGCCGCAGGGCTGGGCATCGCCAATCACGATATCGGCGCCGAATTCACCTGGCGGGGTAAGCAATCCCAGGCTGATGGGCTCGGAAACAACCACCAATAGCGCGCCTTTCTCGTGCGTCTTGCGGCAAAGCTCATTGAGATTCTCGAGCGTGCCGAAGTAGTTTGGATACTGCGCTATAAAGCAAGCAGCCTCTTGCCCGAAATCCATCTTGAAAGCATCGGTGGCTCCCGATTTCGCCGCCACCTCCACATAGCGAAGACCGGCTGACTCCAAATAAGTACGGGTAACCATCCTGTATTCGGGGTTGACCGCCTCGCTCATGACGACGGTCTCCCGGCCCTTGAGGCGGCAAGCCATGAGCGCTGCTTCGGCACAGGCGGTAGGACCGTCATACATGGAAGCGTTTGCCACCTCCATGCCGGTGATAAGGCAGATG
>DATNRC010000616.1:0-2799 GCA_036703705.1 Candidatus Obscuribacterales bacterium | reverse complement strand
TCGAAGAGAACCAGCAGTTCCGGGTAGCATCGACGAAGTGCGTTGATGAATATCTGGAGGCTAAAGGGGAAGGCATCGAGACACGCCCGGTCTTGCTCGGTCCGATGTCATTCCTGTATCTAGCCAAGGGACATTATGCCGGCAAGGACGCAGTGCTGCTGGAGCGGTTGGCCGATGTTTATGCTGAGATCTTCAACAATCTGAGAAGAGCTGGCGCTCAGTGGGTGCAAGTCGACGAACCGTGCTTATCTTGTGACTTAAATGAAAAGGCTGTTGCCGGGTTCCGCTTTGTGTACGACAAACTTGGAAATGCTGGTTTGTCGATTCTATTGACAACATATTTTTCCGCGATGAGAGCCAATCTGAACTTTGTGCTGAACTTGCCTGTGCAGGGTATTCACCTTGATCTGGTAAGTGGGCAGGACGATCTAAAACCGGCGCTGTCCGAAATTCCTTCAACCATGCTTCTGTCCGCCGGTGTCATAGACGGGCGCAATGTGTGGCGTTGCGATTTGCGGAAGACGATTGAGTTGCTCGGCAATATTGCAGAGATTATAGGGCCGGAGCGCCTTTTGGTCGCGCCATCATGCTCGTTATTGCACGTGCCGCTCGATCTGGACATGGAGACTGCGCTTGACCCGGAAGTGCGGATGTTGCTAGCGTTTGCGAAACAGAAGGTGAAAGAGATTTCCGTCATCGCGCATGGAATGGGTTGTGGCCTGCGAGAGATTGATGATCTCTTGCGCGAGAATACTGCGATACTTGAAAGGGGCCGAACGACCGGCATTCGCGATAATTCCGAGGTCGAGAATCGGTTGAAGTCGATTACTGCGGAGATGGGGTGCCGGCAAACGCCATTTGAGGAGCGAGCCAAAATTCAGCAGCAGAGACTCAAGTTGCCTTTTTTGCCAACGACTACGATTGGTTCGTTTCCTCAAACAAAAGAGATCCGGGAAGCACGCAAGCAGTTCCGCGCCGGTGTAATTGAGCGAGATCACTACGAGCAGGCAATGAAGGATGAGATTGCGCGAAATATCTCATTGCAGGAGAAAATCGGCTTTGATGTTCTGGTCCATGGTGAGCCTGAGCGTACAGACATGGTTGAATACTTTGCCGAATTTCTGGAGGGCATGGCAGTAACGCAGCACGGTTGGGTGCAGAGTTACGGATCACGATATGTCAAGCCGCCGATCATTTACGGTGCTGTGTCTCGCTCGCAACCAATGACTGTGGAGTGGGCTGGATATGCCCAGAGCCTCACAGACAAGCCGGTGAAGGCGATGCTTACTGGTCCCGTGACCATGCTGCAATGGTCATTCGTGCGAGACGATCAGCCGCGGGAAAAGACATGCTTGGAGCTTGCGCTGGCGATTTCCGATGAGGTTCGTGATCTGGAATCTGCTGGCATCAAGATCATTCAGATTGATGAGCCGGCTATACGTGAGGGTCTGCCGTTAAAAGGAGCGGATTGGCATGATTATTTGCGATGGGCGATCAGGTCATTTCGCCTGGCATCAGGCGGAGTCGCGGACTCAACGCAAATTCACACTCATATGTGCTATTCGGAATTCGGCGTGATGCTGCAATACATCGCTGATATGGATGCGGATGTCATTTCGATAGAGGCTGCGCGTTCGAATATGGAGTTGCTGAGCGAGATACGAGACGTTTGCTATCCAAATGCAATCGGTCCTGGCGTGTATGACATTCACTCTCCCCGCGTACCATTGCAGGAAGAAATCGAACAATTGCTCCGAAAAGCGCTATCGGTAATTCCCGCTGAGAGACTTTGGGTTAATCCAGACTGCGGACTGAAAACGCGCGATTGGAACGAAGTCGTGCCCAGTCTCAATGCTCTTGTTCAGTCAGCTTTGCGGTTGCGAGAGGAGATAGTGTCCGAAAGGCTCCAGACGCAGAATCTGCGCGAACAAACACGATAAAAACAAGGGTGCTGTTTCAAATGAGTGCTACAAATAGTGGCAGAAGAGCGATCAAAAGGCCAATGAATCTTCAATTGATTTTGGTGCAGGAGACCTAGATAGATAAGGTTTTCACGGAGATGCCGTGTCAGAAAAATCGCCGAATATCTGACACATGCTTATTTACGACGGATGGTGCCCGTTATCAGTCCATATGGCTCCTCGGTGGGAACGAAAATCTCATTTTTATTTTCCAATCCGAACGGTGAGAGATTGAAGGGAATACGATGCTGATTGGGTAAAGCAATAGTTATTTCGTCAATCTCAGGACAAACTTTGAGAGCTTCTTCCCCCATCTCATAAAGCGTTTGTTGCACTGACAGGCTGTGATGTCGGGCAAAAGTGTTCAGGATCGCATTGCGGATATTCTCATAGCAGGCATTGAAATTTTGATTGCCTTTCCCATATGGCCACGACGCCTGGACAGTGGTGGCGAAAATTCGGTCTCTTGCCTCGGGAAGGGTGGTGTATCGATCTCTTATAAATCCCCAGAATTCTGACGCCGTGGTCTTCAAGACCACGAGATCTTCAATCCCCGACGTTATCGTAAGCGCTTTGCGGTCGTTGTAGACAAGTGTTGTGCGCTTTTCCTTGCCCGCACTGACAAAAGCATGCGCGTGCTCGCGTCCTTCATGCTCAATGCGCATCCACAAATCTTCTTCTATCCTCACCTCAACTTCTGCTACATGCTCGTACTGGGTAAGAAAATGACTGCACAATGTCTTTGCGAAGCTTTCGATGTCGCTCAAAGGATTTTCCGCGGCAAGCACGTAGACGGTGTTTTTCATGCTGTCCGTGGCAACGACTTTGGAATTGTCTC
>DATNRC010000615.1:0-7145 GCA_036703705.1 Candidatus Obscuribacterales bacterium | reverse complement strand
GTCTAAACCTCACAATCGCAGACATGTCCTCAACCCCTTGGCATATGGCCGGGAATTAGCGGATTGGGTGGCCGGACATTAGTGGAATCGGTGGCCGATTTCGAGCGGAATTTCCAGGTCCGGTATCAAGCATTACGGCGCGCGGCTCTTTCACGCACCCGCCTCCTCAATAAATCCTTGTCCGTGGATAAATTGCTGATTCCAGTTTTTACGGGTTCCCAGTTGCCCGCAATCAGCCTGTCGTAAAGGGAGCCTTCTGATTGCAAGTCTAGAGCGAGGCAGTACGTCTCAAGCGCTTCGCGGATAATTTGAGAGCGTTTCTTGCCGGTCTTGAGAACGGCATTGTTGAGCAGTGAATTTAGCTCCTCACTGAGCCTTAGCGATGTGTTCACGGTGCCATCTTCAAAAAATGTAGTACAAAATTGTACCACAAATTAGATTGCCTTCGCATAATGCCACTTGCGCATCACGCGCAAACTGCGTAGTGGAAGGCAGCAGCCTCCTGCTTGAGCTGTGGGCAGCCTCCCTTATTCTTTTACCATTTGCCGCGCCCGCAGCACTTTTTGTATTTTTTTCCGCTGCCGCATGGGCAACTTTCGTTTCTTCCAGTAGCTCCCTTGAAGCCGAACGATGGTGAGTTATTCGGTGCGGATGCCGTACGAGGCAAAGCGCTTCTTGGCGCTTGGCTCGACATTGAGCTTTGTATGTGTCTATTTACCATGTTTTTCGCTCTCAGAGCTTTAGATTCTTTGTCGAGTTTCTTTGCCTCGTCATTGCGGCCTAGTCCCCGGTACAGTTCGGAAAGGCGCTCAAGCACATCCTCCCTGTCTCGCAAGTTCGTCACTGCAAGCGCCTTCGTAAGCAACTCCTCTGCCTTGCCTACATCTTTGCGTTCTGGGCGGCAGAATACGTGATAGCAATCCGACCAACCAATCCATCCCCAACCCCAGGCGGGGTCTTCTTTCAACCATTGCTCATACAGCGCATCCGCCTTCTCGCCTTCGCCCAGGTGATCGTAGCTTTCAGCCAATGCGCGCCTGGTGTTTTCCCAATCAAGTCTCTCCCTTGTGGGAAACCGCCTCAGAAGTTCTTCGCAGAACAAAATGCGTTCTTTCATCAGTTGCGGATCGTCCATTCCGGCATTCCAAAGGCACGCTTCGATATCCTGAAGCCAGTTTGAGAGGCTCTGCATTCCAGGAAATTTCTCATCAAACGCCTCCACTGAATTCATGCCCGTGGCGTCGAGAAAGCGCGCTACCTGCTTCCAGGTGGCAAGCCAGACCTTGGAGGCAGATCGCTCATCGTGTTTTTCCAAGAAGGAATATCCCTCCTGCATTCCCGCATCAATCAAATCGAACGACGGTTTGTCAGGCAACCATCGGCGCCACAACTCAACCAGACCAAAGAAAGTCCAAAACATTTTCTCGTCGTTGTCTTCTTTCACAAGCTCGCGCAGGATGTCGTTTATCGAATAAATGTCTTTCGTAAGCTCTTCGAGCTTGGTGCGGTCAATTTCTAGATCGAACGAACGGAGCTTTTCGATTAGCTCATCATCAGTGAGTTTGCCTACATCCGACGGGGTGGGGTGTTCAGCAAACGACGCAATGTGCTTGCGGAGCTCCGGATTGCTTTTAAGGTTTTGCATTACCTTATCCATGTCAAGGAAATCCTCAAAACCCAATCGTTTCTTTGCCATATCGCCACACCCCCGCCTTGACCTCAAACTATTTTGTATTGCTCCCGCTCTCTATCGATGCTTCCTCCATGAATATAAGATGCAGACTTATAAAATCGTCTTGTTATTATACGGTTTGTATACAAGAGAATTCGATTTGGCAAGTCCACCTGGGAGTTAGGAGATGAGCCCACTTGCGACCGCGAAAGTGAAGAGGTCGAGAACTCTCCGCGGGGCGAAGCGACGGCAGAACTGCACGTCGCGGCGGATGAGATTGAAAAATCGCCGCGCAGACTCGTTAAAGGATGTCGGCGAGAGGAAAAGTAAACTATCCCCCGCAGAGGGGATTAAAAAAATGCCGCCCTACTTGACATTGCACGGTGTAAGGTGCATTATTGTGTTCCCCAGTGAATTACTACCCACGCAAAGCGTTTACCGATATTCCGCCGCAAGTTCGTATGGCTTGCTCCCTCGGGCTACTCGGCAAACCTGGCTAGCTTCGACAGCTTGAGCGGATTACCAGCACCGTCACGAGCCCTGGAGCCTGCCATCACAAGTGGTGACCGGTACATACTCCGCACCGTATATGGTGCGACGTCTGTGCTGTCCGAACAGATAGAAAACCGTCTTCCCCATTGAACCCCGCCCTTCACATTACGAAAGTCACGTTTAAAGGATGACGGCAGATATTGGTTAACCGCCCCGCAGTTGAATAGCATGTAGTAACACGTTGCCGACCCTCACCCCAGGTCCAGTAAATGACAATCGAAACAATCTCCCGCCCCGATGTGACTCGGGTGGCGTCTCCTGACGATACGTCAAATACACTTACCAACAATTTAGATATAAAGCAGCTCTACAGCGATCTCCGCTCGCTGAGAAGTTCTCTTCCACAGCCTGGCGATCAGATGGAAGGGAGCCTGGATTTCGGACCTTCGCTAACGCTTGCGAATTTCGAGCGCAGTGCAGGAGCAGAGGCCAACCTTGCTGCGGGCGACAAATTGGTGTTTACCCTCGATCCTTCTTCACGCTCCCGCATGTCGGCGGAAACGACCGGTCTTCAGGGAACGCTTGTTTTCGAGCCCCTGAACCTGGACCGCATGCGCGCCGGCGATTTCCTCAATCGGGGAGTGGAAGGAGACAGGAAAGTTTCGCCCGAAGCTGAGCACGACCACCCTGAAGGATTGCATGTTTTCTATCCTGAAAAGGGCAATCAAGCAGATCGCACAGGTCATGAAGCTGATCACGATCATCCAGACGGCATGCATGTCTTTTACGCGGATGAGCAACACCGAGAGGGTGAAGAGCACCAGGATGATGTCCTTCATACAGGGGAAAGTGATCTGACGCCGCAACAGAAGGCGGAGATCATTATGAAGGATTTCATGGAAGCTTTGCAAAAGGCTTTTCAGGAAGGCGGCTGCTGGATGAACCCGCAGTTCTGGGAGAGCTTCTGGAAGAACTTCTGGGATGCTTTAAATCGGGATCTGCATGGTGGTCAGCAGCCTGGTCCTGGTCCCGGTCCTGGCCCCGGTCCTGGCCCCGGTCCTGGCCCCGGCCCTGGCCCCGGTCCTGGCCCTGGTCCTGGTCCTGGTCCTCAACCCGGCACAGATGCCGACAAATTGTTCTCGAGATTTGACACCAACGCAGACAAGCAGCTCACTTCCAAAGAATGGCTCGACGCATACAGCAGTGCAGACACCAATCGTGATGGCAATGTCACAGCTGCCGAGCTCGGAGGCAACTCTGCGTCAGACGCATTGGTCAAGGCCGCGGATCAAAATCGCGACGGTAAAATTGACGCCAATGAATGGGCTGCTGCCTACGGTCGAATGGAGTCCGCAAACGACACCGATGCCACCGTATCCGTGAAGGAATTCCGCGACTATCTTAAGGTCGTCGACGGCGGCGACAATCCGCCCCCGGGTGGAGATCGCTACGACGAGAACGGCATCAAGCTCGCCACCGACGCTCAGATCAAGGCCCTAACCGACAAAGTTCAGGTCGAGTCCGGCGTCAGTCAGGCGTTTGTCAAGGAAGTGACAGACAGCTTTAAGAACCTTCCCGCTGCGGTCGCCCAGTCGTTGCTGGATACGGGTTCTAAGATATGGATTCAACGCGATTCCAATTCGTTTGCACCGGGAGCAGCAGGCACATTCGAGCCCGGCATCAATCGCATCCGCGTATTCGAACGTCAATCCCGCGGTATGGGTGGTGCGGTGTTTGCAGCAGAAGCAGCACACGCATTCGATCTGGAAGTGGCCCACATCTCCTCAAGTCGGGAATTCCAGCAGATTTGGGCTAATCGCCAGGGCAATCCTCCTGGTGGCTTCCATACGCCGATCGAGGCCCAAATGGCTCCACTCATGGTTCTAATGGGCTACCGCGACGGCAGAGCCATGCAAACGCTGAGCGTTTTGCCCGGACTTAAAGAATTGTGGATCAAGACCCTCAAGCAGTACCAATGAAATGGCGTTAGTGGCTTAATTCAATAGAGAGGTGAGAAGAGATGTCTGGACCATTTAACAATATTCCTGATGTGCAGCAGTGGATCACTGAGCGTGCTCAGGATTGCCAGCCGCTCTCCGATGAATTGAACCAGATTCCTTTTGCTGAGCGGCTCGAGATCGCAAAGAAACTGCAAGAGACTCTTGGTCCTGGCAAGATTGAGCTGAAGACTGCCAACCATGAGGGATGGGAGCAGGATGAGAAAGGCGAATGGGTGTTCAAGAAGCACGAGCACCTGCTCGACATTCAGTGCACAACAAAAGATGGCAGAAAAGTTGACATATACAACCTCCCTGGCAATATCGATCAGATGCCGCTGAGACCGGGACAAAGCGCGGAGCATGCTTTGAAGAGCAAACTCAATCTGGACGACATGCACAGCCAGAACATGCGCATGGGCACCCCCAGTGGTGCAAGCATTTTCTACCCGCCGAAACGGTAGCGATGGCAGCGATTTGACTCAAACTGATATTCGCTCTTGCTGGCTGATCCACAGCCGTCGATTGCTGTGCATGTCGTGGTGCAGAGCCTCTCTATATATCTCCGCTCGCCCAGCCTCTCTATATATTTCCGCTCGCCCAGGTCAGCCTTGCCTGCGCCAGGCGATATTGGTAAATAGCCTCGACAAGAGCAAGGCGCGCTCGAAAGAGCTTGACGCTTGCCTCGAACGCTTCAAGAGCTATTGATTTGCCCACCTCATATCGCTTCTGAAATAGTCTTTGATCTTCTTCCGCTGAGGCAACTTCGTTCTTGGTTAATTCCACATTCCGGCGGGCCAGGTCGAGATCGATCCAGGACTGCCAAACGTCCTGATGCACTTTCAATTTTGCATCTTTCTTTTCCACCTCCGCCTGTTTAACTGCTACTCCGGCGGCTCGAATCAAATTCAGGTGCACGCCTGATTCAAAGACCGTCCAGCTGCCGATGACGCTGACGAAACCGCCCCACCGGCCGCCCACAGTCCCATCGACGCCCGGTGTCGCTCCGGTGGCGTTGCTCCCCAGACCATACAAATTAACCTGAGGCAAGATCTGGCTCAGGGCCACGATACGTTTTGAGCGCATCTCTTTGATCTTTTCATTGGCCTTATCGATCTCTGGTCTGTTCCTGATCGCTTCGGCAAGATAGACGCTCACATCATGCGGTGTTTCCTTGTATTCCAGGTTGTCCTTGAGCAAGATAGGCGAGACGGGGTCAACTCCCAAAACCACTTTCAATTTGATGAGGGAGTTGTTGAAGTCCCTGTAACTGTTGTTAAGCTCAGCTCTTGCTTTTGCCAGCTCGGCCGCTTCCCTGAGATAGTCTGCCGGCGGGGCTTTCCCATTTTCCATCCGTGCCCTCATGTTGGCCGTGCTCCAGGCGCGGAATTTAACGTAGTCGCTGCCCACCTGTGTCCGTGCCTCGTTCAAGGCTGCCTCGAGATAGGCTTCCTTGACCTTCAGGGCGGTGGCTATGCGATCGGCCCGGTAGTTCGCCAGGGACTGGCGTTCTGCTGCTCGGGCTGCTTTGTACCCCGACCAGAGCCTGCCGCTTGCAAAAAGGGGTTGTGTGCCGGCGATCAAGGTGTAAAACGACGTGCCGCGGACAATCGGTTGCATTGGTGCGTGCACGGTGCCGTCGGACTGAAAGAAGAGCATCTGATCAAGAGATGACGTCGCATAGAGCGGATTCACTGTAATCGTGGGCCCGAGCTTGCCCAACTCGGAGCGCGCCTGAAACTTGGAAATGAGCCAGGACTTTTCCGAGATCTGCAAGCTCAAATTGTTCTTGATGCCTACCGCAACAGCCTCATCCATTCCCAGAGGGCCGCTCATGGTAAGAAAATCTGAAGGCGGCACGTCTTTTGTTATCGTCAGCTTGATTGGATTGGCAAGCTCGACTTCTTGTTTGGACGTGGGCTGATAGGGTTCGGTATCGCGCGCGGCGTCTGCCGTTGGTTGCGGCAAACCATCACCTGTGGTGCCTGGTGCGAGAGTGGTGGCTGGCACGGGCGTGGTGGCTGGTGGCGATGTGGTGCCCGGTGCGAGAGTGGTGGCTGGTGGAGATGTGGTGCCTGGTGCGAGAGTGGTGGCCGGCGGCGGTGCAGCGAAGGCTGGAGCCGATTGCGACTTGATGCCAAGAAGTACAAACAGGAAGAGCAGCACCACTTTAATCGGCCGGTGGCGCGGGCGCGATTTGCACTCAATCAGTTTGGCCTTCCGGTGAGGCGCCGAGCATATGTCTTTGCGGTCAGGCGGAGAGGACGCGTCCGAGGCGCGGCCCATCCGGCATAGCATCGCCGTTTCATGCCCGGAGCGAGCGCTGCCGGTCATGGCGATACCACTTGCGAGGCGCGGAGCCGGCGTGGTGCAACCGGGCGTTTTTGAAAGGCTGTCGTTACCTTCTCTCACGGATAGTTTGCTCCTTCTCAAGGCCTCTCATCCTTTGCAGTTTCTCTTGCCACATCAAGAGGGCACCAGCTCTTTGCGTCGCATCCAGAAGACTCATGCCTTGTTCGGCAAAGCGCTGTTCGATCTGCCTTTTCCTTCGGCTTGGATTGGCGATTGGCTGGGCTGCGGCCTGCAATTCGGCAAGTCCTGCAGACTTCCCCTCACCTCTTCCGGCAATCTCATTGAACGCTCGAACGGCTCTTTCAATCTCTTCCTCGACAGGTTGCAATTGCAACTTCTCTTCTTCCTGCAGTTTCTTCAGCGCGCTCAATTGCTCGCTGCTGAGAGTGAGGGCTTGCGACCAGTGCATCAGATCATCAACTGAGGGCCTCCGCTCAAATGCTGCCTCTCCACTTCTTTCTACTCTTCTCTCAATCACCACTTTTGGTGGCTGCATCAATCGCCAGGCTCCCGCGATCACCAGAGCGACCATCATGGCCACTGTGCCGGGTCCGAAATGCAGCCGTCTGCGCTTGTGGTATGTGCTTGTAGCAGCAATTTGTTGCGGCTCGACCATTATTCTTTTGCCTCAC
>DATNRC010000614.1:0-6974 GCA_036703705.1 Candidatus Obscuribacterales bacterium | reverse complement strand
GGACGACGTCAAAGACGGCGTGAAAGGAGATGCCAAACCCGCTCCTCAAGGCAACGGTAAAGACGGCGTGAAAGGAGATGCCAAACCTGCTCCTCTGGACGACGTCAAAGACGGCGTGAAAGGAGATGCCAAACCCGCTCCTCAAGGCAACGGTAAAGACGGCGTGAAAGGAGATGCCAAACCT
The DNA here is from genome assembly GCA_036703705.1 of Candidatus Obscuribacterales bacterium. Classification (GTDB taxonomy): domain Bacteria; phylum Cyanobacteriota; class Vampirovibrionia; order Obscuribacterales; family Obscuribacteraceae; genus DATNRC01. Next base: position 6,790 of record DATNRC010000614.1, on the reverse strand, counting down.
GCTCCTCAAGGCGACGTCAAAGACGGCGCAAACAAGCCAGGACAACCAAAAACAGACGCTCAGGATGCTCTCGACAAAGAGGCCAAACCAGAGAACAGAGATACGAATGAAGGCGGCTTGCAATCTACAGGCGTTCAAGAGGCGCTTTTGCTCTATGCACTGTACAAAGCCGCAAAAGGACTGACGCCGCGCGAGGGCGGCTTCTCGTTTCCTCGGGCCGTCGAAAAAATCCGCGACAATGTCCGCTATTACACGGGCAAGGACCTGCCGTATGCCAGGCTTCTTCCGGCCGAGAACGGCATGCGGCTTGCTGTCGACAAATTTGACAGACCGGTCTGGGCGGAAGTGTCAAAAGGCCCGAATGCCGGTGAGAAAGTAATTTTCAATTGGGAAGCTGACGGCCGTCTGGCGATAAATTTCGAGAACAAGAACGGATTCGGCGGGCGCATCACCTCCAGCGGCAAGATTGAGATGTCGCCGGATAAGCAGAGCTTGAGCAGTGCGGACAAATCGTGGGTGGTGACCTTTCCCGACGGCACAGTCACTAAATGGCACGGCGACTTGAAGTTGCAGCCGGGCAAGAGCACATTCCAGTGGGCGCCGCAATTCGCCGAACGGCCTCTTCCACTCACTAAAGCGCCCGATCACGGCGATCGGCAAAAACAGCTGGAGTCACTTCTCAGGAGAGCAGTCGATGGAATGACCGAGAGCGCGGAGGCGAAACGCGCTTTCACCTTTGGCGAGCGTCAACACCTCAAGAGCATGTATGAAGGCATTATGGAGGGAAGCCTGCCGAAGCTGGAGTCAGCCTTCAGGACGATGTGCAAAGATGTTGAATCGCCAGCTCGCCGGCGTCAGATTATCGACCATCTGGCGCGCAACAGCGGGCTGAGCGGCAAACTCTCCGTAAAAGACGACAAGGGCAGTCCGCATCTCGTCTTCGAAGATCCTTCCGGCACAGTGCTTGCAGTGCCGGCAAACGAGAGGGAGAAGGCGAGCGCTTACCAATCAGGCGAGAAAAAAGTGACGGTCGCGCCCGCTGACGCGATGCTCGATCTCGTTCGCCAGGAAAGAGCGCAACGGCCGGCGATTGTGGCAGCACTGGAAGCAGACAAGGAGCAAGCGCAAGAGCTGCAAAACACCAGGTTGGCGCGCGACCTGATATTGCAGTCCCTGGACGGCAACTTCACGCTCTCGCAAAGACAAAAGACAACGCTGAAAGAATTGGAATCGGCATTTTTGCATGGCGATCTCGAACGCTTCAGGCACACCATCCAGCGCTTTGATGCCGATCCTGAGAGCTTGAAACCAATCCTGGAAGAGTTTACGCGCCAGATGAAGACAGTGAATCCGAAGTTTGAAGCGTTTTACTCGCTGTCCGATCACAGCGGCAAAAACATCGGCCGTTTTCACCTGGGCGACTCTCACAATTTTTTGTCGGTCGGGACAGACAGTGGATCTCCGGCAATTGTAGCGGCAGACGCCCAAGGCGATCGCAGGCGCCTGCCGTCAAATATGTTTAATGATATCGCCGGCGATATCGTCAAAATCGCCCGGACACAGCTTCCTCCGGCTGCAGAACCCATCCCGCATACGCCGATGACAGGCATTTATGACAACACCGGCTTATGGCACCACGACTATTTCGCGGGGCTCAACGACGCTCAACGCAAAGAGCTTCAAGATCGCCTGGCGCGCGAATATGCGATGGGCACAGATGACAGCATGCGCCGTTTTACAGAACGAATGGGTCAGCTCGTTTCCGGCTGGGAAAAGACTCACAAAGAAATGGCGGCGCGGCTTTCCTGGGAAAGCCGCGCCGCAAACAATCTCGAAGCCACAGAACAAGCGTACAACGCAGTTCGCGATGAAGTGGTGAAGAAGCTTGGGCTCGATCGCCTGCCACCGGACACGCCGCTTGAGCACCTGCAACAGTACAGAGCGAGCATGCTCAAATTTCTCGAGTCTCCAAATGCGCGCGCCGCAGGCGTAACAGACATAGAAGACAAGATTAAGGCGGTGGAGGAGCTCAATCACGCTTCAGTAAAGCTCAATGATGCGCACAAGACACTAAATGCCCTCTATCCGCAATTCGAAGCCGTAAGAAATGAAGTTCTGGAAGCTGCCAGGTCACAGCAACTGCCGGGCGGGCTCACTTATGACGACCTGCACTACGACAATAAAGTGATTCAGCAATTCCTCGAGCACCCGGATGCGGCAAACATGCTTCCCGATGCTGCTGAAAAAGCTAAAGCAGTAGCGCAATATTTGGAGGCGGAGGAAAGTCACTCCAAACTTCTCCTCGAAAATTACGAGCCGGCGCGAAAACGATACGAAGAAGTGCGCGACTCCGTGCTCAAGACTCTGGGTGCCGACAAGATTCCCGCTGGAATGACGGAAGTTGGCTTGAAAAACCGAGCAGCACTTATGGAGGAGTTTCTCGTCAAACACGGAAAAGAGGCAGGCATAGACAATCTGCAACGCAAACTGGCTGTCGTTCGCGACGTCCTCGCGAAAGAGAAGCAATACGACCACGCCCGCGCCAACACCGACGCCTTGCTGGAAGAGCGCCGCGCGGCAATCGAAAAGGTGGTTAATCAAACGGCAAAGGAGCTCGGACTGCCCTCATTCCAGGTCGAAATAGGCACACCAAGCGGCGCGCTAGGCACCTACAATTCCGGCAAAGTCACCATTCATCGCGAGCATCTCATTCATGGCACAGCAGCTGATATTCTCGACACGGTCTATCACGAAATGGCGCATGGAGAGCAGCAATTCAGAATTCTCCACTTGATGGCCGATCAATACGAGAGGGAAAAGGGGCGCGCACCCTCAGCCGGAGAGCTGGCAAATCGCTACATAGATAAAATGGGCAGAGGTCACTCCGTCGACGCGCAGTACGCAGAACGAGTGCTGGAAGCGAGAAATGGAAAGTTTCTCTCAGCCGAGGATGCTGCCGTCGCGGAGAAATTGACGGATGCCTGGCGGCGCTTGACCGGAGTGGGAATAGATTACGATGCCACTCAAGTCGAGCATTACAACGCCCAAAAATTGATCGAGCGCCTGTGGTCGCCTAACGGAAAGCGAGCAGCCGAGCAGATCCTCGATGGCTGGCTCAAAGACGCGCAGGGGAAAGACCTGGTGCCGGAACTTCCCGGGCGCGAATTCGAAAGTGCTGCGGTGAGAGAGCAAACGAAAGCAGTGCTTGAAGAGCTGATGAGGGAAAGAGTGGCTTTCCTCAGAGGCGAAAGCAAAACATGGAATGCGGAGCATGCTCAACAGCAACTCATTGAAGTTCTGAAAGCAAGGCAAAAAGAGATCAACTCGGTCCGCGAAATGCGCTGGGCGTACTATGGAGGTCCCGATCAAAAGCATGAATACGACGCTCAGGTAACAGGCAAACATCTGCAGCGCCAGGCAGCGGAGCACTTCCGGAAGCCGCCCGAATACCGGGCTCTGGAAGAATTGACCGCGGCCCTGGGCCGCCAGCGCGGCGGCGAATCCGAGCTTGCCGCAGGGATGAAGCGGGAAAAAAGCGCTGACGGCAAGGTGACGTTTACCTTCGATCGTTCGCAGCCGCTTAGAATACCCACCAATAGCGGCGATCTGGAAATAGCAGCAGTAGAAGCACGAGGCAAGGATGTGGCCATCCTTCTTAGGGGCAATGACGGGAAGCTTTATGAGCACAAAGGAATCACTGACGCAGCTCTTTCCGGACTTGCCGCCACTCTTAAAACGATTCCCGACTACCAGACAATCGCTCAAGATCCGGTCAAGCATGCGGAGCTTATTGCGCGAACGCTTCAGCATTCACCCGCAGTGCAGCTGGAATGGCTCGCTTTCAACGCCGAGCAAAAACATCCCGGCTCGACTTTGGCTGTTCATCGCTTGCCTCCGGAAAGGAGAGTTCTTGCAGCAGAACCAGAACGCCAGGCAGAATCAGGAAACGCCGCTCTCAGAGCATTGATGGATGCCCAGACGGGCAAAGCCACGGGACAGGCGCAGGCGGATGGCAGCACGTTCCACAGCTTGAAGGAACCTATCGTTTGGGACCAGGGCTTTTACAAAACCACCATCATCGGTACCAGAGAGAAAAATGGCAACGTCTCGATATTGGTTCGCGACCCAAATGGCACGGTTTATGCCGACCATGCTCTCACCAACGCCTATCTCCGGCACCTGGAGAGTCAATTGAACACCAAGCCGGTCGCTCAGGCAGGCTTGAGAAGCGATGCCGGACTGGCGGCAAGAACTCTTGCCGCAGCGTTGAGCAACGCGAATGAGCGTGAGATAAACAACATTTACGGCCGGTATCAGACACGCCGAGACTTGGCAAGTGCCACTTTCAGCACGGCATTGACATCAACGAAGGAGCTGGCATCGCCAGAATGGCTCAAGCTCAAAGAAATGAAAGAAGCCATCTTCAACGGCACCCCCGCCGTCTTTCAGGACGCTCTGACCGAAGTGGACACGACAAAGCGCTCAGTGGCAGCTCCCGGCCGGCCGCCGACTACGGAATTCGAAAGAGTGATGGCAAGCCTCGAGCGCGACCTGGCTCTTGCCGGCTACGACGGTATCAAATACGAAGTCAGACCGGATGGCGTAGGAGTCGTAACCTTCGCCCAAGGCGACGCCAAAGTAACCATCACAACTGATCCCGGCAGTTCACCAGAGCTCACCCGGGCCGGACAGCGACCACAAGGTCTGGCAGCCACGAAGGACGCTTTCCACGCTATAGGCGACAAGGTCTTCGCGTCGCTGGACGCTGCGCGCAGAAGGATTGAACTGATGAAGCGCGGCGAGCTGTTCTCAGCTGGCGACCTGAACGGCAAACCGTTGACGCTCGAGACGATGCACATCGCGGAAGGCGCCGTCATCGCCAGAGATGCAAATGCCGACGGCAAGACGGCGCGCGAGAATGTCTTTCCCCAGGACGGCAGCGAAATGCCGGCGACACAGACGCGCCAGATCAGAGAAACTGACCTGCGGCGTGGTCGATATCACGAATTTGCCGATGCTAAAGAGCCAGGCAGGCGCTTTGTTTACGATAGCCATGACGGCAGAGTGTACGAAGTATGGAAAGCGAACAAATTGACGTGGGAGCTGACGCTCGCCGAAAGGCCAGATTTCTTTGTCATCCAGAACGAAGTATTGAATCAAATGAAAACGCGCGAGATGCTTGCCAACACACGGGCAAAAGAAGCAGCCGTCGCCGTACCTGTCAAGTCCGCAACCGGCATTGGGCGCGCTCCTGAAGTTAAGCCAGGCCCAGATGGCAAATCCGCTCCTGATGTTAAGCCCGCACCCGATGTTAAGTACAGCGCGGACGGCAAGACTGCGCCGGATGTCACCGCCAGTGACTGCAAGCCCACTGGCGGCAAGCCTGCCGACGGCACACTCGGCGACAGCAAGCCGCAATACAAGAAGCCACGCCGCGGACCCGCTCCAGATCTCGGTCGTATAGCCAACGTGGAATACCAACAGGCTTCCGACGGCACCCTCACTCGGCGGGCTGAAGTAGCAGGCAAACCATTAGTCGGCGATGACAAGACATGGAAAGATCTGCTCACGAAAGACGAGATAGAAGGACTCAAACAAAGGCGAACGCAGCTCGAAAAGGAAGAGGCGGAGAAGCGCATCACCGAACAAGGCAAAAAGGAACTTGCCGCTTTACGAGAACTCGAGCTGAAGCTCTCTGATCCGGCAGCTCACAAACAGGTGATTGAACGATTGGGCTCTCGTCGCCCCGCAGGCGGATTCAAAGGCAGCCAGACTCTTGGAACCCTGTCAGGTCTTGCAATTCTTACGACGGCAGTCCTGGGCTGGTACATCGGCAGCAAAGACACGCACGATCAAACGCCGCTCAAACGCGCGGGTATCAGCGGGAGCGGAGGCTAGTATCAGGCCGTGGTGCGCGTTCTGCGGGCATCAGCCAAGTCGCGTGTGCCGCGTTCTGCGGGTTGAATCCAGAGCACGTTCATCCGATCGATATGCCGATGCGTAACCCGATCCGCAATTGTAGTGATGGGTAGCAGCAAAAATTTTTGGGCTCTGATAGGCAATTGCCGACCAAAATGACGCATTTCTGTAGGTCAAAAACTATCATTCAACGAAAGCGTCGAGCTATTGGACGCCGCCTACGCTGGCGCGGCTGGGGGGCGTGTAGCCTTCTTGCTTTTGACCGGACACAAACCAGCCAAGGACTGCTGTCAGAAGAATTGCACCACCGACGACACCGCCACGCAATTCGCCGGCCTTGAAGCCGCCGCTCGGTCTTTTGCCGCCCATGCGCTCGATAACGGCTTTATGGGTTGCCGGATCGTGCAATTTGGCTTCCACGTCGCGCAGAGCGACCAGTTCTCTGGCTTGCTCTTCGGTAATTTTCTTAGCCGCTTCGAGTTTCTCGAGTTCTGCGCGTCTTTCTTTGAGGGCTGTCTGTTCTGCCTCTGTGAGAAGTTCGCGCCATGTTGTTTCATTGCCGACAAGAACCTTGCCCATTACTTCCGTCCGGCGAACAATCGTTCCATCCGTGTTGGTTTGATAGTCAACTCCGCCGACCTTATCAAGAGTAAGAGCCGGTCCGCGTTTAGGCTTCTTGGGTCCGCGCGGTGTTTCAGCTTTCTCTTCACCGCTCTTCACTTCGGCGCCAGGCTTCACTTCTTCGCCGGCTTTCACTTCGGCCCCAGGCTTCACTTCTTCGCCGGCTTTCACTTCAGCCCCAGGCTTCACTTCTTCGCCGGCTTTCACTTCGGCCCCAGGCTTCACTTCTTCGCCGCTCTTCACTTCGGCG
>DATNRC010000613.1:0-2464 GCA_036703705.1 Candidatus Obscuribacterales bacterium | reverse complement strand
TTAATCCTGCAATCTCGGCGCAGCAGCTAGCCGTGGCGCCGAATCTCTCAGCGGGCAGCCGGGAAGGATCTGGAGATGCCCAAGCAGTCTCGCTGGCGACCGCTGCCCCGGCAAGCACATCGTTCGTGCCGTCTGCGCCCGGCGTTTCGGCCACGAAAAAGGTAGACAACCGGCCGATCGACGATAAGTGGCCTACGATTCAAATAAGTCCAGCCTTTTCGCCAGCGGCATCGAATTGCAAGACCTGACTCAGCTGATGAAAGACCGAGTGGAAACAGAGCGCGTGCTCGTGGTGCTGGACGCGTGCCATAGCGGATCCGCCGACGCCAACGCAAAAGCGCTTTTTCGCGAAGCCAATTTCGATGCCGCCGTGCTGGCGGGAAGCGGACAAATGGTAATTTGCTCGAGTGGATCAGATCAGCGCTCATGGGAATCCTCTCGTTATGCCAACGGCGTCTTCACCAAAAAGTTGATGGAAGCGCTTACAAAGGATGGCGATAAAACCAGGCTGCAAGGTGCGTTTCAATACCTTAAGGACGAAGTGCAAACAGAAGTGCGGGAAGACCGAGCGGTAAAGCAAATTCCCGTATTGAAGAGCCAGTGGAACGGCGATGATCTGCAACTGGCAGCCCCACCCGCTCACCCTCGTCCCCTGCCTCAATCGGTTCTGGAATTGTTGCAGCCGGACAGCAAAACAGCACAAGCCGTTCAGCCAAAGAAATAAAGCGGCCTCTAAACCTGACGCTCTGCCGCCTTCTGGCGACGCTTGATTTCCTCTTCCAGCGCGATGTATTCGGCTCGGTCACTGTCGGACAGATCCACGCCCTGCAAAGCCGCAAAAGCCGCCAGCTCCTCGAGCTCCGTTTTGCGCTTCAAGAGCTCTTCCAAAGAATCATTCTCATAGGCCATCAGTATTTCCTTTCGGGCGCGAAACGAAATCAATCGGGAACCGCTCTTCCGGAATAGGTCATTTCGAATGCTTCCAATGCCGGAGTGGCTGGGCGCTTGTACTCTACAATATGCAGCATTTGATCGATCGTGCCTGTCAGCATCGGCGACAGATCCGGCCGCAATTCTGCAAGCTTTGGTACTTCTTTTTCCAGTGTCTTCCTGTCGGGCCGCTGTCCCCGAGCATCAATTTCGCGAGGAGCTCTCCCGCTCGCCATTAGATAAAGAACAGCACCGAAAGAATAAACATCTGACGATCTGCGCGGTGTTTCTCCCAGCAAAACCTCGGGAGCAATATATGACAGAGCGAAAGGAGGCGGATTGGCAGGGAAGAAATACGAGAGATTAGAAGCAAGCGGCTTACCATCAGCATTGTGAGCCCACCAGAGCTCGGCAAGCTTATAACGATCGCCTTCCATGTAAATGCATCTCGGACAAATCATGCCGTGGGCAAGTTCGGATTTATGCATCACCGATAAACCCGACAATATGTCCAAGAATACTTTGATGATCGTTGCTTCGGATGCCGTCGACGGCGGCAGGGCATCCGCCAGTGGAAGTGCGTCCGGCGAAAGATCGGCGATTTGAAAAAGATCGCCGTCCTCCAAAAGACCGCATTCAATCACCGTGGCGACATTACTGGTGGTGACCCAGTCCTTTGTTTTGGCCGCGTTCTCCCAAAGTTGCCTTTTGTACTCCGTATCAGCAGTGACGATGTCAGCAGTTGCCGATTTAGGCGAATCATCCTGCTCAACCGCCCAGCGCGCGCCGAAGAGCCCGTTCGACAAGACCCTTGTTGGTTTATAGCCAAGGCTGCCAATAGATGGCGGTAAGCTGGGCACTGCCAATCAATCCTCCGCTCTCAGGTTAACACATGACCTGGAAGATTATGTGCCGTCGTATCCGGGAGGTGAAAATTCCATGGGCGGGAATTGCCTGTGATCGACAAACCATTTGGCGCGAGAGAGCATGGCATTGACTTCCGCATCCGTCAGTCCGAGATCTTTCAAATGCTGCCGACCGGCATCCGAGTCGTATTTAGATACGAACGATTGCACGCGCGACACCGTCTCTGGTGACAATTGCTGCCCGGACAGGGCGGGCATTATCTTTCTTATCACTCCTTTGTTGGGAGCGGATATCCACAAGGGCTCCGGCTGCTCATTAAAGGCATAATCGAGGTCGATGTTGTAGACCTTCGGCTTGCCTCCTTCCATCGCCATAATCAAATTGCCGCCGTGGTCGTCGATGGTCTCCCCGAAAATAGCCCGCTCCACAAGCGCCTCTTCCACGGCCTTGCGCAGCTCCAGCTGATTGGGATCGGCAATGAGCCGTACTGCACCGTCGCTGCTGTAATGATCGGGACCGTACAATTTGGCTGCCTCATGGCGCAACTGTGCATCCAGCTGATTTGCTCTGCCCCAGCCTTCGCCGACCTGCTCCTGTATCCAGGCGGAACCGCGTACGAGCTGTCCCTGGTTGTCCACAAACTCCACTTCTCTTACGGCTGTGGCGG
>DATNRC010000612.1:0-12021 GCA_036703705.1 Candidatus Obscuribacterales bacterium | reverse complement strand
GAAATCGTAACCAGTATTGAGCACCATTTGTAGTACCAGCGGCTCTTTGTCATTCCCACCATCGCTTTAAAACCGACCAAAACCATTTCCCTCGCTTTAATACGAGCTTTTATTAATCGTTTCAAACGAAACGGCATTGCTGCTAGCTCCTCTTCGCAGCCAAATCGCGCACGATGTAACGCTTCAGGAATTGCGCGCCCTCAAGGGAGATATTCTGCTGAAGATCCGGCTTGCCCATCAGCCACTGGAAGAATCGGCTGCCGTTGTTTTTGAAATCATGCAACCCGTGATCGCGCCCCTCAAGAATGTACGTTTTGACTTCGTTGCCGCTGTTGCCATTGCGGGCAGTGCGGATCTCAACTCCGCCTTCGCGCTTTTCGACCGTTTCGTCGGTCGTTGCATTAGCCTCTTGCCAGACGCGAGGCTGCATGTGTGGTTGGGACTTATCGATATTCGTGTCGACCAGTGAGTTCATGACGCGGCTGGTACTGCCCATGCCACCATTCCACGGCAACGTCTGATCGCCCGTGCCGTGCACAATCATGATCGGAACGCCTTTTGCAGGTCGTGCGTCTCCATCCATCCACGTGCCGTGGATACTGACCACGCCCGCCACCTTGTCAGGACGGTCGGCAGCATAAACTTGCGCAAACCTGCCGCCATCTGAAAAGCCGAAAATTCCCACCTTTTCCGCCATCTTCGTCTTCGTGCCCAGATGCGCAAGAACATTGTCCATATAGACGCGGTCGTCATATGAGGGATCGACTTCTTTAGTGAGATTTGTGCGGCCCGGAACGTTCCAGGCGACACCCGTTTGATTGGGTCCGAGGGTGTCATACTGTCGCGGTTTGGGATAAGCAAAAACGACAATTGAGCCGGTCCGCTCCGCGTCCATCGTCAATCCTGATTCCGCTGCGCTCACTCCCTTCATGTCCCCGGCTCCGGCGCCGTGCATGGCCACAATAACCGGTGCGCGGCTGTCAGCATTGCGCGGGATATAGACGTCATATTCTCTGCCGTCAGCCATTTTGACGTGATTCATCTCGCCAACTTTCAAGTCGCTGCCGGCTTTGAGAAGGTTCTCTCCCCAGGTCCTGTGCTCGACAGGAACTTCATTGACACGCTTGTCAGCGATCATTCGCTCGTAGCGCTTGAAGTCATCATCACTGAGCTCATCTTTCAACTCTCTCATCACGTCCCACGTTTCGCCCCTGGCGGCATAGTTGATGCCATGCTTTTCGGCGAATCGTTTGTTTACGGCTGCGAATTCCTGGGCGTTCAGCTTGCTCAGCCGCTCCCAGAGCATTGCCTTGTCGGTGCCCGCACCAGTCAAGCCTCCATTGCATGCGTATTCAATGTCGTCAACGACCTTTTCCACCATCTTCATATCCACGGGACGCTCAGGGCTGCCCGTGAGCTCAAATCCAGCTCCCAGCGCCCGTTTGGCAGCATCGTTGACATTGTTATTGCCGCTGTCTATTGGTTTGGCGCCCGACCCGAAAGCATCCTCGACCGCTCCGGGAACGGTTGTTCGACGGCGTCCAGATCCTTCTTCGGAAACTTCCTGAGCCTGATTGGTCAATCCCATAGCACTTGTTCCTTGATTTCCGAGTGATGATGGGGTGAGTGCGGTCCACTAAGGTTATTCCCCTGGGGAAGCTCATTAAGCTTGATCCCGAGGACTTATGGGGTAGCAAGGATCTCTGTGCAGTGCCAAAAGAGCCGAGATGTGACGATGTTTTCTTCCAACCGTGACCAACTCCGGAAATAGCATGAATTCATGGCTGTTTGAATATCCTTCAAGAGAAGACATGTGGCGCCGCTTGTCGACTGTTGCAGCCTGCTATCCTTGAACTGGCCGGTGCAAGGAGTGTTTGATGGAAGAATATGAGCTGACTTCAGTGGTGGTTGAAGGGCTGCCAAAGAGTTATATCCTGGAATGCGAAACTATAGACAAGCTACTGTTAAATCCAGGCAGAAAGTTGCTGGGAATAGAACGCCAGCGAACGGCCTTCGACGCTACCGTCATTTGGCTGCGAGCCATGCAAAACGAGGGGCTGTTTCCCGAAGAATCTGAGGACATTTGCACCGTCACCGTGCTCGCCGAAGCCGCCGGACATAATCTTCCCGGTGCGCTTGCCACGGTGCTAAGCCCGCGTTATCAGCGCGGAGACAATTGGCTCGGCGTAAGCAGATTCGCGCTTGCCAGAGGCGGCCAGGAGGCGATTGTGCCATTCGACGCCAAAGTAAATTATCTGCGCATGCATTCGAGCGCCCCCACGTGGTGCCTCATTGATACCATCGCCACTGGAGCAACTCTGTCACGCGCTCTTGAGGCTGCGTTCGCCAATGCGCCCAGGCCCGAGCGCATACTAATGGCGACGCCTTGTGGTTCGGCTGAAGGTGCACGCAAAATTGCCGCGGTTTGCAGGAATAACGGTATCGACTTGATCCTCACGCACTTCGGAGCCATCTTCGGTCTCTGGCACGACGGAACCGGCCTGCCATGGTGCCACCCGAAGACGATATTTTCAGGCAGCAGACGAAGCGAAAAGAATCGCCAACTCGCCCGCGAGATTTTCAATGGCATTGAGGGATTTTGCGCCGTCGGTGATTGCAGCGCCAATTTCTTTGCCGTTGCCGAAGCGAAGGAAATCCTGGCGAGGGAAGAACAAGAATTCAACTGGAAACTGCCAATCGATTGGCGATAAATTTTGCGCTCAGCGACAAGGAATCCTGGCGAGGGAAGAACAAGAATTCAACTGGAAACTGCCAATCGATGGGTGATGAATTTTGCGCTCAGCGACAAGGAATGGCGCTCTACTTGTGCAGCTGAGATCATGAAATTCCGCCGCCACAACCAGCCCGTGCGACCGGAGCCATCATTCGACCAGGCGACCGGAGAGACCCCTGGTTCGTCTCATTGGGATCAACCCTTCCAGAATCCTTGCGTGCTCTTGTCGCTCTTCAAAGTCTTCAAAATCTTGCGTGCTTCCGGAATTGATTTCAATTTGGTTGCCGCCTCTCGAATCCCGAATTCCGCAGCCTTATCGAGACATTTAACGGCCTCTACTTCATCGGCCGCCACTCCGAACCCGCCTTCATAACACAGTCCCAGCCAGTAAAGGGCGGGTGGATAGGATGCTTCGGCTGCCTGCTTGAACAGATTGAAGGCCTCTACTCTGTCAAACGGCACTCCCACTCCGCGAAAATACATGCGTCCCAGTTTGTGCTGGCTTACAGGATCTCCCTTTTCGGCGTGTTTCTTGCAAATGATGACGAGGTTGTGCTGGGCATTCGCGTGTCCTTGCTTTGCAGCCCTCTCCCACCATGCAATGGCCTGACGGTGATCGACTTCCACACCCAAGCCGTCTTTATATAAGAGGCCGAGATTGTATTGGGCCTTAGGGTGGTCCTGCAGCGCCGCCTTTTGAAACCAGAGAGCGGCCGTACGATAATCTTTATTTACTCCGTCACCCCTTTGATGCATCACGCCCAATTTGTACTGAGCCTCAGCCACGCCTTGAACTGCCAGCTGCATCAGCATGGGAAGGGCTTTACCGAAGTCCCTGTCATTGAGATGGGCAAGAGCAGTAGCCAGTATCCGCTGTTGAATTTCGGTAATCGTCCCTTTGTCAAAGACGACAGGCGCCCTGCCATCCGCAGAGGAAGGCCTTGTCTGGGCTGCTGGCGACGGCGCCACTGCCGCAGACGCTGCCCCAGAGGAATCTGCTGCCTGTTCGTGGGGCAGGAGAACAGATTCATCAAGCATGATTACCGGCAGCTCCGAGACGGTCTCGCTTACAGGTCTGTCTCGACCCTTATCTCTATCATCCTTGTCCATGACTTACGAATCGTGCAAATTTGAAACTTTGGAGACTGGATACCAGGATAACTACTAGTGTCATTCAGGCACTTGCGTCAGAATTCCGCGCCTGGTATGAGTATGCCCCGAAGCTGCCAAATTATTGCACTCATGCCTGGATGTGTTTTCGTGTCGCAAAAACTCATGAAGCAAAAGCGCTTGCCTCAAGGGCATCTCCAATTTCTCCAGCATCTTTCTCAGGCGCGGCATGAGATCGCATTCCACAACGCCCCTCGTCACATATGGATGATTGGGCTCGTGAAGAGCCAGCTCCGGAAAATGAATCGACATTGCTTTCAAGTCGCGTGCCGCCTGCCTGCCGGCATCCATCGCCGAGCTGTAGACCGCTTTGCTTAGCCAGCCGAAGTTTGGAAATTGTCCATCCACATCAATCTTGCGCAGAAGCTTCACCATCGACTCCTGGACAATGTCCTCCGCCTCAAAAATCCCAATCTGCGCGTACCTTTACGCCATCTTACCGGCAGCCGAAAACATCGAACTTAATTCATCCCTCGTGCGTTCTTTTTCATGCATGGGAGACACCTCCGTAACTGAACGAAACGGAGGCACGGGTTCGGCTTCCCGGGTCAAGCGCCCGGTCCTGCTCAATCTCCCCAGTACGACCTTTCGCGCTTGACGCGGGGTGGCCGCCGAACCCGTAAGCTAAAAAACCCAAACCAGCCCAAACCGGCTGCCCCTCAGTCCTTCAATCACGAAGGGCCAACCCCCTCTTGCAGTCGCCCAGCCCGCGGCAGCGCGCTGCCCCGCATGCCTCAAGGCGCAGCCCCAGGGCCCTGCGTCCAGGGCCTTGCGCCCTGGACGCGGGGAGGGCAAGCTAGGCTTTCGCCGGGCATGCAAGCAGCCGCGCGGTCGTAAGGCAGCAAATCCCCTCCCGGATAATCAGTTAAACACCGGCTCGAATCAACGTCACAAGCGGGGCATGCTGCGCCATTTAGGAATGACTTGCAGAGACGACCTGGCAAACGACAAACATCTCCTACTCTGTCACCGATCAGCCGACGGTCGTGCTCGACCCGGAAAACAATCCTTTGACCCGGGTCTATGACGGCATGGACCGCCTCTGGAAGGTAATCGACGCAGCCAATCGCATTGTGGAGTTTGCCTACGATCCGATGAGCAGACTGCTCACGGTAAAGGAACCCAGCCTGGTCATTGCCGAGACGAGAACCTACACGCAAAATGCTCACAATATCTCCATAATTTAAAGGTTTACTTGTAATACGACAGTTCAGAGCCTGATCGTGCCAACCTGGCAGGCTCTGCCCTTCACTCACGATATGTGGACGTCGCTGGCCGGATTTTCGCCGCTGTCGGCTGCGCTTTGAGACGTCGTTTTTAATCGAGGGAAAATCACATGGCATTGTCAAAATTTTTCACCAGCGGTTCCGCGCCGCTCATACGCCTGTCGCAAATGAATTACGTGCCGACAACAGAAGATTTGAACTTCGCTCTCACGATCGCAAAAAAGCATCGAAAGACTGTCGAATTACCGTTTAAGCACCCGAACAACGGGCTCAGCTTCGCGGTAAAGGTGTCGCCGCCGCAAGCAGAAACGAAGCCGATATGGGTCTTTGTCAGAGGGAACGAAGCTGAAGAGCAAGAGCTGTGGACGCGCGAAACCAATGAAATCATCATGGTACAGGGCAAGATCAAGATTGAGTCGCAATATACGGGCATTTACGAACAGGCTGAATGCACGCCAATCACATTGGGTACGCCGCTAGGCATGGGCAGTTTGTCGTCGAGCACAACACTCGAGGCACTGCCGCCCGTCAAACCGGAGCAAGAGACACGCGAGCCGCAGAGAGAGACACCATCCTCGTGTTCGCAGAGCGATTCTTTCACCAACTTGCCCGCCCGTTTCGTGCAGGGCGTCGACCCCTACACTCTCAATCCGCCGGAGCCGCTTCCTTTTGCAGCCTTCGCCGGCGGCAAACCAAATCTGCCCGAGCCGCACGACTTCTCAACCGCGGAAGTAGAGCAGTTGGCCGAGTACTTTCTCGATGCAAACACCGGCTTGCTGTCTTATCAGGCGTTTGTTTTCTTCCTCATGCGGGAGCATTGCCATTTTGAGAAGTTCGGCAATCCTTTGTCTCTTCTTTCAGTCTCGCTCAGGCTGCTGGAAGGCGATGAAGAAACACCCCTGCCAAAAGAATTTCTCAAAGAGGTGGCGGAAAACTTCATTGAAATATGCGCGCCGCCCTATTTGTTTACTTATCTCGGTGAAGGGAATTTCGCGCTTTTGCTCGGGCACACCAATGCCGAGGAGGCACTGGACATTGCAAAAACGCTTCATTCTGCGCTGATCGGACAGGCGAACGGCCTCAACTATCACATAGTGGCGGATTCCGTAGCAATAGGAATAGCCAACATTCCGCAAACATGCATTGATCCCGCGACGCTTTTCTCGGCAGCGCACGCAGCAAGAGAGGAAGCAAGGAATCTCAACCGTCCCTATCTTATGTTTCCTTGAAATCCCGCCGCTCCGCCTCAGTCAATCCGCGCGGAGCACCGGGCTGGACGGCAGCTCTGCTAAGAAAGAAAATGCTGCCTGCTTCCAGAATTTGCGTCCGAGTTTGATTCATCGCCAATCTTCCCGCTCGCGCTTGATCGAATTGCTCTGTCCTTGAGGAGACTCGGCGTTCGAACAGTTGTTCCCACTACTCAGCAAGAAAGAAAAAGAAGGATCATCTGGCCATGACAACGGCCGCCTCGTCCCGGTATAGCTGCCTCCAGCCCGCATCGGTCGACAATCGCTTCACAATTTCCGCCCGAGGAGCCAAGAAAACCCATCTGACATCGTACTTATTGATGAGCGTCTCCCAGCCTGGCTCACAGCGGACCATAGTTTCATAGTCCGAAACTATCTTGATGCCGTACATGTCGAATCGCGTATCGATGAACAACTTGGGCGGATCATTGAGATGAAAAATGAGCATGTCTCCGAATTGCGGATCGTTCAATACCCTTCCGCTGGGCATTTCACGCTTCAAGAATTTGACAGCATCAAATGGAGGCTGAAAGGCGACACTCTTTTGCGGTATCACCGGCGGGGCGACGCGACTGACAATAAGGTAAACGCCGACGGCTGCTAACACCCCGACCGTGACGAACCACATAGGATTGCGGGGCTCAAACAAATCGTCCATGCTTTCGTGCACTCGTTGCCAAAACGATTTCACCGCAACCGGTCCCAGGGCATGCGCCACCGCCAGCATGAGAAAGCCCTCGAAGGTGATCATGATTCCCGAGAATGGAATCAGCCGCCGGCAAAAGAATCCCAACGGTATTAGTACTGCAAGTGCCACCGCAGAGAATACCAATTGGCGATTGAATGATAATGACCTCTTTGCCAGCGCAAAAGCGCGGAGCCATGCATAGACAGCAAGCGCAGAAGCAATGACGAACGGGTAGTAGGTGTGATGAGCAAAGTCTTTGAGAGAAAGAGGTCGGAGCTCGACAATGCGCGAATTGATCGGCGAGAAGAATAATTGAGGAACGTAGGTCCACAGGTTGAGTCCATAAGGATTTACGAGCGACGCGCACAAACAAATTCCGAGAGCGATGAGCAAAGAAATGTTTGTTCTTGACCAAGTCTTGCAGTACAGGCTCATGGCGACCATCACCAGGCAATAGACAGCTAAATAAACAAAGCCGATGACAAAGCCCGTATGAAGATTGGACCAGACAATGGCCAGTCCTCCGAGAATGGCTGCCGCTCTCCAGTCAAGTCTATCCAGATCGCAAGGACTTTCTTTCTGCTTACGCTCCCCTTGCTCCACGGTCTTTCCTTTAGCAGCAAGTGCTTCGTCCCCCTGCGCATCCTGCTCTTTCGCTTCCGCGAGTTTTCTTCTGTCGACAGGTGCTTCGTCCCGCTGCGCATCCTGCCCTTTCGCTGCCGCGAGTTTTCTTCTGTCGACAGGTGCTTCGTCCCCCTGCGCATCCTGCCCTTTCGCTGCCGCGAGTTTTCCTCTATCAATACGTTCTTCGTCCTGCGCCTCATCCTCGACCGTCTTTCCTGCTTCCACAAGTTTTTTATCACCGTCATCACTTTCCTTAAGTGCTAATGACAGTCCCAAATCAGACATTCGGAACGCGCAAACTATAGTGAAGACCCACAACGTGAGCAGAAGATACGAGAAGATTTCAGGACGAGCAAGAAAGTGGAAGCAGGCTGTGAGAACCATTAGGATGGTCGCGGCGACCGCAAACGGGCTTGGGGTCCCGATTACGCGCGAAGCGAAAATGGGCAACGAAATGAAGGACGCGGTAAGTATGACAGCAACAAGGAGGAGCAGCCCTGACAGATTGCCTATTTTGTAGGCAGCATAAAAGATCAGCTCAGAAAGCCACTGATACATGACAAAGACTTTTGGCGATTCGAGCGCAAATGTGTACGAATACGGGTCCGTGGCGGGCAGCGAATAGTTTTCGAAAATGTATTTTCCAAGCGCTAGAAGCCAGCAGGTGTCAGGGTCGTGCAAACCGACGCCGGACACTAGTCCGGCTGTCAGGAAGACGAAAAACAACAGAAATACGACAATCAGTCGAGCAGCAGCGTTTGCCAGAAAGCCGGACGTCATTCCCACTCAATCGTCGCCGGCGGTTTGGACGTGATGTCATAAACCACGCGGTTGATTCCCGGCACCTCATTCACAATTCGCGATGAAATGGTCGAGAGGAGGTCATAGGGGAGGCGCGCCCAGTCCGCCGTCATGCCGTCCTCGCTGGTCACGGCGCGGATGACGATTTGATTCTGATATGTGCGCTGATCTCCCATCACACCGACTGATTTGGTCGGCAAGAGAACGCCAAATATCTGCCACACCTGGCGATAGAGACCGTGCGCTTTTATCTCCTCGCGAATGATCCAATCAGCTTCTCTTAATGTCTTGAGCCGCTCTTTCGTGACCTCGCCAAGAACACGTATTGCCAGTCCTGGCCCGGGAAAAGGATGCCTGACCCTGATTCCCTCAGGAACACCAAGCTCGGCAGCAACACGCCGCACTTCATCTTTGAAGAGCTTGGCAAAGGGCTCGACAAGCTTGAATTGCAGGTCCTTGGGCAGTCCGCCTACATTGTGATGCGACTTGATTTTTACTGCCACACGCTCGCCCGTCTTGGGATCGATTTGCGTGCCTGCCGATTCGATAACGTCAGGATAGAGCGTTCCCTGAGCAAGATAATCAAACGGTCCAAGCTTCTTCGACTCCTCCTCAAAGACGCGAATGAATTCGGTGCCGATGATTTTGCGCTTTTCCTCGGGATCGATAACGCCCTTCAATTTGTCGAGAAAGCGATCTCTTGCTTTGATGAAGTGCACGTGGATGTGGAATTCTTGCTCGAACGTTTCGACCAGCCATTCCGGCTCGTTCTTGCGCATGAATCCCTGATCGATGAACATGCAAACGAGCTGTTCGCCTATCGCTTTGTGCAGGAGAAAGGCCAGCGTGGAGCTGTCCACACCTCCGGAAAGTGCCAGCAGCACACGCTTATCGCCGACTTTCGCTCGCACGTCGGCGATCGCCTCGTCGATGAAACGCTTCATTGTCCAGCTCTGCGTACAACGACACACTTTGACAACAAAGTTTTCGATAATCTGCTGCCCGCCCTTCGTATGCACGACTTCAGGGTGAAACTGGACGCCGTAAAAATTGCGTTCTTCATCAGCAATTGCTGCCACCGGCGTTGCCATCGTGCGAGCGGTGACGGCAAAACCCGTGGGCAAAACTGCCACGCTGTCGCCATGACTCATCCAGCTTTCTATAGCCGCATCGAGGCCCTCAAACAAATGTCCGTGGTGGACGATGGTCAGCATCGCCCGGCCGTACTCTTTCACTTCCGCAGGCTCCACGACTCCGCCCAGGTCGTGCGCCATCAATTGCATTCCGTAGCACACGCCAAGGATTGGAACCCCTAATCTCCAGATCTGTGGGTCGAGCTTGGGTGCGTTCGTTTCGTAACAACTGCTGGGACCGCCCGACAATATGATGCCCTTGGGATTGAGTCTTTTGATTTCTTCAGCCGATGTGTAATAAGGCAGCAGCTCCGAAAATGTATTCACTTCCCGCACGCGCCGCGCTATGAGCTGGGAGTACTGTGAACCAAAATCCAAAACCGCAATGCTGTCTTGAAGGATGTTGTCAGCCAAAAGGCCCAGCTGATCTTGCTTTTTCTGCGTAGAAGTCACAGTCCCCCTCCCCGTCGTGGATGGCTATTATTATCCCCTATATACGGGCACTTTCGGCGGCGATTCAGGACCAGGCGAATATCAAAGTGCAATTTAGTGTTGGGGCGATGTGTCGTTCGGTTGCAATGTTCAGCACTTCAGTGTGCGCGCCAGAACCCAGCATCGTTTCTGCCGCACCTGGCTCTCATTCGTTGCAATGCTCAGCACCTCAGTGTCTGCGCCGCTGCCACCGAGACAAGCATTTCAACTCGTGCTGTTACGTTAGTTCACGCCTCACGAATATCCCGAAATCAGACCGTCTTGATGGGACAAGGATATTGAGCCAGAACAGGATCCGTTGTAACCAATGTGATTCCTTCAACAAGTGCCTGGGCAACTAGAATACGATCGAATGGATCTTTATGGATAGGCGGCAAAATATCTATGGAAGCAGCATGTTCGCTCGTAAGGGCAATTTCGTTGTAACCGTTCTCCATCAATCCGCGTCGTAGAAGCCTCGGCTCGACGCGGAAATCATCTCTGCCAATGCCCCTTTTTATTGATATCTCCCACAAGCTTGCCGCGCTAAAGAACAGCTCGCTATGCTCATCCTCAAGAATAGCTCGTGCTTTAGCGGAGAGGAGCTCAGGCTGCCCAGCCGCCCAAAGAAGCAAATGCGTGTCCAGGAGGAGCTTCATGTGCCAGAAAGCATGCGTTCGATTTCATCTTTGCCCATTCGATCAAAATCGTCCGGCACTGAAATCTCTCCTTTCATGAACCCTAGCCTTCTCGGGGTGATTGGGGCTTCTAATGGAACGACCTTAACGAGGGGTTTACCCGCCTTGGCAATGACAAACGTCTCCCCTCGTGCCGCCTTTTCGACGAGCCGGGACAGATGCGTCTTTGCCTCATGGATATTGATCGTCTTCACGCCTTAAACCCTCGAATCCCTCTGCGCCGTTCCTTTGGACTAAGTTTACTTAGTTTAGTCTATCACATTCAACTTTCAATCAGCCTGTTTCACAACAGCACAACAGCTGGTAGCACCGAATGCTTTTCGGGCTCGATCGCCGATTCAGCAACAACTGAGCTGCCAATGGTGACATGGCGCGTCCTCTGACGCGATAATAGCGCCGAGGAGATGGGCGCAGGCTAGATTGCCGCCGCGCTGGTTGTAAGCATAGTGAAGAAGCTCTCGATTCTCATTCCGGTATTCAACGAAAAAAACACTGTTCTGCAAATCGTCGATCTGGTGCGGAAAGCAGACACATTGGGTCTGGAAAAAGAAATCATCATGGTTGATGATGGCTCGGTGGACGGGACACGAGATATGTTGAAGACCCTGGAAGGAAGTCCTGACGTCAAGATCATCTATCACGAAAAGAACATGGGCAAAGGCGCTGCGCTGAGAACGGCACAAGCCAATATTACGGGCGACCTCGTCATTATTCAGGACGCTGATCTCGAATACGATCCTAAAGAATATGCTGAGCTCTTGAAACCAATAGTGGAAGGCAAAGCGGATGTGGTCTATGGTTCGCGCCTGTCCGGCGGCAAGGTGACGAGAGCTTTCAAAGTGCTGCACTATTTCGGCAATAAATTCCTGAGCTTACTGACCAACATCCTCTACAACAGCACGCTGACCGACATGGAAACTTGCTACAAGGCTTTCCGAGCCGACGCATTCAAGTCGGTCAACATCCGATGCAATCGCTTCGACTTCGAGCCCGAGATAACAGCCAAGATTCTCAAACGGGGTTTGAGACTTTACGAAATGCCCATTTCGTACTATGGCAGGGACTATGACGAAGGCAAGAAGATAACGTGGAAAGATGGCTTTGGCGCTATCTGGGCGCTGGTAAAGTTTCGCTTCGTCGATTAGCAGGTGTTCCGTGTCCGCTGACAAAGCTGTTTCGAGAGCAATCTACATCGCTCTTGTTGTGTTCAGCGTCGTAGTTTGCGGCGG
>DATNRC010000611.1:0-10199 GCA_036703705.1 Candidatus Obscuribacterales bacterium | reverse complement strand
AAGACAAGATATGGGTTTATTATGGCACTCAACGCGTCCCTGTTCCCAGAGACATAAGTACTGTCGATATTCAGGATTTACCCTAGTGGACCTGAATCAGGGTCAAAAACCCTCTTTTGCAGAGACGGCGACGATGGACATTTGTTTCTCGTCTGCAAATCTAATCATCTCTTCCTTATCGACCATCATAGTGTCCCCGGCGGCCATGGCAAGAACGCCGCCGGGCTTTTCGCCCAGCATGGCATTAAGCGTGTTCATGCCCAGGGCCGGAATGTCAAAACGCTGATCCTGATTGGGTTTTGCTACCTTGCACACAACCACGGGTCCGCGCGCAAGCTCGACGCCTCGGCGGATTGCCTGGTCGGTGCCCTCGATGGCTTCGATGGCGAGCACCATCCTGTCCCGCACCACCACTGTCTGCCCGATGTCCAGACTGGCAATCTCTCTGGCGATTTTCATGCCGAAATCGATGTCCGCATACTCGGCAGCGGTGGGCTCTCTCTTGGTCATGACGCCGACTTGAGGAAACAGGTGGCGCAGAAACTCTCTCTGGGTGATGACACGAATGCCGTGCCTCTCCACGAAATCAGCCATTCCGCGCTGTATCGTGTCGTCGTTGAAATTCGGCAAACGGCTCAGCTCTTTGAGAGCGACAAGGTCAATTTTGTGGATTTGTCGCAGAAGCTCTACTTTATGCACCTTGCCGATGAATACGCTATCCTGCACCCCCTCTTGGAGCCACAGTTGCGCGCTTCTTCCAAGATGCCCCGGCGCGATGCGATGCACTTTGTCGGCAATGGGCTCCATCCGCGCCTGGGAATCATCACTCAAGCAAAAAGCGATCACTTTATAGCCCTTTTCTTTTGCCGATTGAGCGAGAATCGGCGGCAGCTTCCCGTCTCCAGCCACAATTGCAAGAATGCGGCGAGTGTCCTGGCTTTGCTTTTCGCTGTGGGTTAGAGAGCTGACCATTAGCGCTGCTCCTTGGGCAGAAAATTGTGACCGCTAGTCTAGCATCGGCTTGGTATCTGCACCTTGCCAAGTTCTAAGGCACTCATCCCCGCTAATAAAAAACTTTGCCAGACCGATAGCATCAAATCCAGCCGATTTCCTTAAGATGAACCTAGGCAAAACCCGGAAAACGCGCGAGCTTTCTTGACATCGGCGTTTAATCAGCATTAAACTGAGCTAAGAGTGTCAGGCACTCGACAGTTCGCTTACTAGAGGAGAGAACTCATGAAACGCATCGCTCTAGTCATGTCGTCCGCTTTAGCTGCGGGCTGTGCCTTGGGCGCGCTTGAGAGTGTGTATGCTCAAGGTTTTCAGCAGCACAATCCAAACCTCAATCACTTTTATATGGCGCGGCAGCAGTGGACAATCACTGACGACGCGCCGGTGGTCGACGACAGGCGAACAAACCCCACGCCAGGGGCAGCCGGCGCAGGGGCGCTGCCCGCAGCAAGGCCGGCTTTGCCGCGGGCCACGTGGATGCCTTATTCGCAGTCAATTCCGTCGCTCAGCAATTCTCTGCCCAAAGTAAACAATGGCGTGCCGCCCAAAGAAATGCCTGCAGCACCCGTCAATCCCGGCATGAAAGGCAAAGCAGGAAAGCTCACGGCAAGCAAATCCAAGGGGAAGACAAAGACTGCCAGCACGCCAAGCGTCAAGACATATGAGCCCTACAAGGGATACGGCGCACCGCCTGCGCTCACGAGAGCTCCAGGCGCGAGCACAAGCGGCTCCAATCAGGTGGCAGGTTATGGCGATTCTTCGATGCAA
The DNA here is from genome assembly GCA_036703705.1 of Candidatus Obscuribacterales bacterium. Taxonomy (GTDB): domain Bacteria; phylum Cyanobacteriota; class Vampirovibrionia; order Obscuribacterales; family Obscuribacteraceae; genus DATNRC01. Next base: position 8,420 of record DATNRC010000611.1, on the reverse strand, counting down.
AGCTCCACAGCCGTGCGCGGAAGCGTCTTGCACTGGGCTCGGGTGAAGCGCCGCTCGCTGGAGTAATTGTTGCCGCACGACGACATTTGATAACTCAATTTACATCGCCAGCGAGAACAATCGGCGGCGCTAAGCATGTGGTAACATAAAAATCCTCAACGTCTGCCCGTAGCCCAGTTGGATAGAGCGCATGGCTACGAACCATGAGGTCGGAGGTTCGAGTCCTCCCGGGCAGGCCAGTCAGACGGCTCATTCGGAGCGGCTCGTGACGGAATGAGCCGTTTTTTATTGGGCGAGGATTTTCAAGCTGTTGGCCCCGGAAATCTTCGCTTCGAGCTGGCCGATCGTGGTCGTGCAGTGGTCAATGATTTTCTGGTTGCGGTCGATGGCGAGCCGGGTGAAATAGATCTCTTGTTTGCGTTGCTCTTCTTCTCGTTGCTATTGTTTTTGTTCTTGTTCATTCATGAGCTGGCAGTGTTATTTTCTCGGGCCGCTTTTGGGGCAAGCGCGAATTGTCCGCCGATTTGGTATCACATTCCCGCTTCCCGTCATTGGGTTGAACCAGCCGGAGAACGTATCTTCTGTCAGTCTGCCGCAGCCGAATTGCGTGATCATGTCCTGGCTATCCTTCTTTCGCTCCTGCTTGGCTATCCCAGCCCCGCACGTGCACTATAGATCGGTCACATTAAGCTCATTGGCGTTACCGGTCCCGCCATTCACCGCACCGCTATTAGTGCTCTCGATTGCTTCTTCACTCCATTGTCCTTCGCGTGGTGCTCGTGGCCCTATGTTTCAGGTGACGGCCCATTGCCCCTTGGTTATTTGCTGCTGGGCTGGAGGGATCAGATTTTCAAGGAACCGTGTCCTGCTTGTCATGGCGACGTTTTGGTGCTCTCTTTTGGAGGCTCTCCGCTTTCCGGAGCCCACAGTTGGTCAGGTTTCTGCAAAGTTTGCCGGACAAGCCAGATGGGACGCCAATCGATAAATAAGCCTTTTTCTAAGCGCCTTTCTTATGTGCAACAGCTCAGGAAGAGGTTTCCAGAGCGTGCAAGCAACTGGGATGAGTGTGAAGGCTTCGTATTTAGTTGGAGTGGTACCGGTCTGCAGCCGGCACGAAAACGGCGCCTGGTCTGGACCGAGCTTGCCGACTCAACATCACTTACCGATCTCATTGAGGAGCTGAAGCGCGGAAGAACATGAAGGAATCCCCTGAAAACAGGTCTCATTCAAAGGATCTGAAATTGAAACTTTCCAACCAGTGATTGTCGGCAGAGAAGTGTATATTGCATGCAATGGTTGAGAGCACAAATACCAATGCGCGCTCACGGCCTGGAGCCAAAGCGGAAGGGGCTTAAGATTGGGCATATATTGGACTATGTATGACGCTGTGAAATACGTTTTGCCCAAGTGCCTGCAATCTCCTGCGAGCAGGTCAGGCAGCACTTCGGCTCCTTTTCCTTTTTGCCGGCTTTGCTTGCTTATTATGTGCAGCATCAACTTACTTTCGGCGCATGATTTCTTGCCCGTTAGTGCGGCTGAGGCCGGTGCGGCACTTGCTGATACTGAGCGGACGAGTGCGGATTCGAGCCGCCGCCATATTTTGAAGGGCAAAACAGCGGTAATCGAGAAGGAAGATGTAACTGGGGCGAAGCCGCGCTCAGGCAAGTTGCATGGAGGAGTTGCCACACACAACCTCCAACTCTCAATCGATCGGCACATTACACTTGTCCCGCGCCTAACCACAGGTGCTACCACTGATCGATTCTTGCTGCATGTAGACAGCAAGGACATTTCGAACACCGTCTATAACTGTTTCGCCGAAATGACATGCCTTGAGACCGCGGAGATCGGCTCGAATATCGACAATGCGGTGGGTCGCTGGCGAGCCCTTCTGGTCGACGATAATCCTGCCGCACTCACTTTTGGTGCCAGCGCTCCAGCTGTAAAAGTGAAACTGAACGGAGTTACTTACAGAATCGATCTTCCAACTTTTCGCGGCTTGAGAAGAATATTGCTTGCCACCGACAATGAAAAGATTTGCGCCATGGATATTGATTCATACGAGACCTGGCTCCTTCATATCAATCGCGACAAGGACGGCACCCTGCGAAGTTACTATTGGTCCAAGCTGGCTCACGTAAAGGATAATGTCAATACGGGCGCCGGCAGCAGCCCTCCCAGGTGGGCTGACAAGCCGAAGGGAACACCCAACCGGGGCATTGGTGCAAAAGAGCGGCTTTACAATTCGCCGGACCGACAGGAAAAACCCCGTCGCTTCAGCAAAGAGCGTGGTAGCAGCCGCGGTGACTCTGGATTCTAATCGATCGACCAAAAAACGCGCTCAGAACATTTTCGCGTACTCCTGGAGCAGCTTCGATCCATCCGGATTCGATTTCGCAAGGCACTTTGCATATGCTGTGAGAAGCCTGCGCGTTTCCTCACTCGTGAGAAAGATCTCGAAAAAGTTGGGGCGCGAGCTCGATGAGATGTCCAGTATAGACAACGAATGGACAATACCCCTCTCCTTGCCGGAGCGATCTTCTGCAAGCGGCACGAAATCGGAATGATTCAGAATCTCGACAAGCTTCTCAAGCGTTTCCGGCGCAACCGATAAGCACCACAAAAGGGCATGTCATCGTTGGCATAGGATATACCCTCTCTCCTGTGCTGTCTGAATTCAGAGAATGGGCCAGCGATAAAAAGAAAAGATGGCAACTCTGGGATATGGTTTTTCCTGCGGAAATTTAGACCTTGGCAGCGGAGAATCATTTTTCGATGTGAGAAAATCATCAAGTTCCCAATTCTCAATCCTGACGACAAGCTGTGCCATATCCGTCACATCTGGCCATCGCCACGTTCTCCTTCGCGCTTTGCTTCATGGCGTGGGGATTGATCAGCGGGCTCGCCCCTGCCTTCAAACAACTTCTCTCATTATCGAGCACACAAACTGCAACTCTCGTGGCGGTGCCGGTGCTGCTGGGTTCTCTGGCACGACTGCCCATGGGAATGCTGACCGATCGCTTCGGCGGGCACGTCGTCTTTACTGCCCTGCTCTTTGTTTCAGCTGCCGTTTGCGCCATCGTGCCGTCGGCGGCAAACTGGCCGATGATTGTTGTAGCGGCTTTCGCTCTTGGTCTTGCCGGCTCATCCTTTTCTGTGGGAATTGGCTATGTTTCGCGCTGGGCTCCTCCAGAAAAACAAGGCAGTGTTTTGGGGCTTTATGGTCTTGGCAACATCGGTCAGTCCCTGGCGGTTTTCCTGGCGCCCGTCGTCGCCGCACAATTCGGCTGGTCCAATCTGTTTTACGGCACTGCTTTGCTGCTTTGTGCCTGGGCTGTGGTTTTTGCTCTGGTGGCACGCGACGCCCCCTTGCAAACCAAACCTTCAGGCTTCTCCGACATGTGCAAGATTCTCTTCACAGAACGCCTCTCTTGGCTTTTGGCGTTGTTTTACTTTCTCACATTCGGCGGCTTCATTGCCTTTGCCATCTACCTTCCCACGCTTCTCAGGGAAGAATTCAAGCTTCTTGCAACGGATGCAGGCGCACGTGCAGCCGGCTTTGTAGTGCTCACGACCTTCATGCGACCGGTCGGCGGTTGGCTTGCCGATCAAATCGGTGGTGCCAAAGTATTGTCAGCGGTTTTTCTTGGCATCACGTTATTCGCGCCGTTGCTGGCTTGGCCGAGCATCCTTCCCTTTACGGTGGGAGCGCTCGGCTGCGCGTTCTTCTTGGGACTGGGAAATGGAGCGGTTTTCAAGCTGGTGCCGGAGATATTTCCCGCGCACGTGGCTACGGTAAGCGGGCTGGTAGGCGCCTTCGGAGGGCTGGGAGGCTTCTTCCCGCCCTTGTTGCTCGGAGCGTCACGTCAATACCTGGGAGCAATCTGGCCTTGCTTTGCTCTTCTGGCGCTTCTCTCCCTCACTTTGCTCATAGCGAACCAGAAGATATTTGTGTCCCGTCAAGAAAAACGTGACTTGGTGTTGCCGCCACATTTGGTGCGCATGGCGGAGCAGGTTCGCGCAGCCTTCATCGCCACCCTGGTTGCGGGCGTTCTTGTTGCAGCCATTGTAATCGGATCCAGAAAACTGCAAAATTTTGATCCTGCCCTGGTCATCTACACATTCGCCACTATATTTGCCGTATGGGGGGTGACGTACCATTACTATGTGTGGCTGCAGAAGCCGCCTACCAAGCGTTATTGGCAGAGGGGCTGGCAACTCTTTTTCAGAGAATTCCCCCAATCGGCTCTAAAACTGTCAGAGGTTTCAGCAACGCATCTAATGGGCCAAACGTTTATAGCCCATCGCTCCAAACTGCGATGGTTCACTCACCTTTTCCTGTCCTGGGGCTGCATGCTGGCAGCAGCGGTGACCTTCCCGCTTGTCTTCGGCTGGATTCACTTCGGTACTCTGCCGGACGATGCCACTCAGTATGTTCCGCACATATTCGGCTTTCCAACCATGTCATTTTCGGTGCACAGCTTATTCGGTTGGACAATGTTCCACATCCTTGATATAGCCGCAGTTATGGTGATCATCGGCGTGGCATTATCACTTGCAAGACGCATGAGAGATCAGGGCGCCCAGGCAGTTCAGTCTTTCGCCATGGATTTTGTTCCGCTCATCCTATTGTTTGCAATTTCAGTGACAGGCATTGCGCTTACGGTTTCGAATTATTACTTCGATGGCATGTTCTACGATTTTCTCTCCATACTGCATGCAATAACAGTGATCGGAGCTCTCGTCTATCTTCCTTTCGGCAAGTTTTTCCATATTTTCCAGCGCCCGGCGCAATTGGGAGTAAAGCTTTATCACCACGTGGGTGATCGTGAAGAGGGAGCATTCTGCGCCCGCTGCGGAGAGCGCTTCGCCTCTCGCATGCATATCGATGACTTAAATGAGATTTTGCCGCAGCTCGGCTTCGATTATTCAATGCCTGGTCCGGCTAAAACATGGCAGGAAATCTGTCCCCCTTGCAAGCGTAAATCGCTTGCCAATGCACAAATGCGGCTCAAGGAGACTAGTAATGGCTAAGCCTCCCCTCCCCATCGAGAAGCTCGTCGAGCTCTATGGACCCCATCTGAATTATGAACCTCCAGGCGGCTGGGAGGACGAGTCGCGCAACCCCGCCGACAAGCTCGTCAAAACTCACTGCTGTTTTTGCGGTCAACAGTGCGGCATACAATTAAAAGTTCGCGACAATCAGGTGATAGGCTTTGAGCCCTGGGAAGAATTTCCTTTCAATCGAGGCATGCTCTGCCCGAAGGGCGTAAAACGCTACATGCAAAGCAATCACCCCGATCGATTGCCTGGTCCGTTGATGCGCACAGACAGCGGATTCAAGCAAGTCACTTGGGACGAGGCTCTCAATCACACGGCGGCACGACTTAAGGAGATTCAGGAGACATACGGCAAAGATGCCATCGCTGTATTTGGCGGTGCCTCACTGACCACCGAAAAGGCATATCTATTGGGTAAGTTCGCTCGCGTGGCCCTCGGAACGCGACATATAGACTACAACGGGCGCCTGTGCATGGTATCTGCGGGCACCGCCTACAAACTCGCTTTTGGCGTTGATCGCTCACCAAATCCATGGGAGGACATTGCGGAAACCGAGGTTCTGATGATAGCTGGATCGAACACAGCTGAGTGTTCGCCGATTACTACCGAGTATGTTTGGCGCATGAAGGACAACGGCGGCAAATTGATCGTTGTTGATCCGAGAATGACGCCGATAAGCCGCAACGCGGATCTCTACCTTCCTGTAAGACCGGGAACCGATGTCGTCTTGTACATGAGCATTCTCAATGTCATTTTGCAAGATGAGCTGCACAACGAGCAGTTTATCGAAGCGCACACCGCCGGATTTGCGGAGGTCGCCGAATCGGTGAAGCAATATACTCCGGAGGCGGCGGCCGGCATCACCGGCGTGCCCCCTGCTGCCATTGAAAGAGCGGCTAACTGGCTGGGCACGGCCAGGGCGGCGATGATTCTTCACGCGCGCGGAGTGGAGCATCAATCGAAAGGAGTGGAAAACTGCTCGGCGTTGATAAACATCTGCCTTGCTACAGGAAATATCGGAAGAAAAGGCGCAGGCTGCCTGATGATTACGGGACAAGGCAACGGTCAGGGTGGTCGAGAGCACGGGCAGAAATGCGATCAGTTGCCGGGACAGCGATCGATCGATGACGAAGCCGGACGCAAGCACGTGGCTGCCGTCTGGAAGGTGGAGCCGGATGACATTCCTCGTGCTGGTTATTCAGCGATGGAAATCATGGAAGCGTTACACAAAGGCGAAGTCAAAGGGCTGCTTTCAATCTGCTTCAACCCCATCGTTTCCCTCCCCCATGCTCAGTTCACGAAAGAAGCGCTGGAGAAGGCAGAGTTTGTTTGCATCATCGATCCGTTTATGTCGGAAACTGCGCATTTCGCAGACGTCGTATTGGCAGGCAGTCTGCAGGAAGAAGACGAGGGAGTGGTGGCCAATGTGGAAGGGCGCGTGATGCACATTCAGAAATGTGTGACGCCGCCAGATGATGCTCGCGTCGATTGGACTATCATTTGTGAGCTCGCGGAACGCCTGGGAAACAGCGAACGATTCCAGTACGGCAATTCCAGACAGATTTTTGATGAGCTGCGCGAAGCCTCGCGCGGAGGCGTGGCTGACTACTTCGGTATTACCTACGAGAAGATCGATAAACAGATGGGTGTCTTTTGGCCGTGCCCCTCCCTCGATCATCCTGGAACGCCAAGACTTTTTGAAGGAGGAAAGTTCTTTCACAAGGACGGCAAAGCTCGCTTTATGCTTACACCTTACAGAGAAAGTGGAGATCCGGTGGACGATGAGTTTCCCGTCTACTTGACAACTGGGCGGGTCGTCAGCCAGTACCTTTCCGGCACGCAAACACGCCGTATTGGCGCCCTCGTAGATATGTATCCGGAGCCAAGACTGGAGATGCATCCTCGCCTGGCAAAACAATGCGGCATCACCGATGGTGATTGGGTTACTGTCACCACGCGGCGAGGCGAATCCGCTTTTAGAGCGATGGTGGTGAAAACGATTCGTCCTGACACGGTTTTTGTACCATATCATTGGCCTGGCGAAAAGAGCATCAACCAATTGACGCACCGCACCATCGATCCAAGGAGCAAAATACCAGAGTACAAAGTGTCGGCTTGCCGCATCGCGAAGAGTTCCGCCGCTCCATCTCTGGCAGCACAAAAAGGAGATAGTCGATGACGGAATATGGATTCTTCGTAGATCCATCGCGCTGCATTGGCTGCAAATCTTGCGAGAATGCATGCGCAGAATGCGAGACTCATCGCGGTTATCCAATGATCCAGGTCGATTTCATCGATCGCGCAAACAGCATCGCCACTGTCCCTACCGTCTGCATGCATTGCGACAATCCAACATGTGCAGAGGTATGCCCTGCGGATGCGATCAAGAAGTCTGAGGACGGAGTTGTTCAGTCGTCGCTCAAGCCAAGATGTGTCGCCTGCTCGAATTGTGTTCTTGCTTGTCCTTTCGGAGTACCGAAAATGATGAGCCGCCTGGATCAGATGATGAAGTGCGATATGTGCTACGACCGCACATCAGTCGGCAAGCGTCCTATGTGCGCCACGGTTTGCCCCAGTCAAGCTCTGGCTTTCGTCCCCATCGAAAAGATAAGGAAGGAACGCAAACTGAAGCCGACTAACGTTTTTCAGTTCGGCAATCAAATTGTAACCACCAAAGTATTTATGATGGTGCCTGAAGACATCGAAGCAATCTCGGTCGATGTGGTTGATTACATGTGGGAGAAAGAGGATGACTCAGCGCAAAGAATCTGAGACGGAGCCACTCTGGAAAGACGAGTTCTCCGTCGAATCTGCTCATGAGGCATTGGTCAACCGCCGTCAATTTACGAAATTCCTGACGCTGACCAGTCTCGGAATGTTTGTGGGCAATCTCTGGATTCTTGCAAAACCACTGTTTGACAAAGAGCCCAAATTTCCAAGAAAAGTTGTCGGCGACGATTCCCTGCCGGTAGGTGCCGTGAAGTTGTTTCGTTATCCAACCGACTCAGACCCTTGCATCATGGTGCATACGGATAAGAACAATTTTGTCGCTTACACGCAAAAGTGCACACACCTCGCTTGCCCCGTGTATTACTCGGCTGCCACTAAACGTCTTGAATGCCCGTGTCACGAAGGCTCGTTTTCCGTCGAAAGCGGCGAGGTCATAAAAGGACCGCCACCACGACCGCTACCCAGAGTCATTCTGGAGCGTCAAAACGGATTGCTCGTGGCAGTAGGAATTGAAGCAGGACCAGAAGACAATGGCAGCAAATAAGCACAATTCTCGTCATCAATATTTGGTCGCAATTGACGGCGCGCTGGCTTTAACAGTCGTGCTTGTCATAGTGCAGATGTGGCTT
>DATNRC010000610.1:0-7056 GCA_036703705.1 Candidatus Obscuribacterales bacterium | reverse complement strand
TTGATGGCGCTTTGTTAAATGGAGACACTGACACCGATCCGAAGCCACTCGGGCACGGAACGGCTGTAGCAACAACACTCGCAGCTGTGACCAATAATGGCACAGGGACAGCTGCGCCAGCATTTCTTGCGAAAGTCTATCCGGTGATCATAAGCGACCCTGACGGGTGGGGTTATGACTCGACAGTTATCGTCGGAATTCTTAAGGCCCAAGAAAATGGGATCCGCTTGATAAACCTCAGCTTTCAGAGTTTCCCTCCGCACACGTATGCCGATCAAGCCGACCATCCGGTCCTGCATGCATACTTGAAGCAGTATCACGACGACTACAATGGACTCTTTTTTAACGGGGCAGGCAATTCTGAATTCGCCGATCCAAATCCTAGAACGTCAAATCTCATCATGATTTCCGGAACTGACAAATTTGATCGATTGGCGTTTTTCACCAACACTGGTTCGCCGCTTTGGTTCGCAGCCCCTGCAGTGCTCGTCCAAGCCTCGGACCGGAACGGGCAGACACAATTCGTCAATGGCACCTCTTTTGCTGGTCCTCTAGCGTGTGGAGTTGCGGCCCAAATTCTGAGTAAGTTTCCCCATCTAACAAACGACCAAATCCTGGACCTAATGGCACGAACTGCCAGGCGAGAAATGAACGGATACCATCCGTCCCTCTATGGATATGGCATTCCGGATGCCGGACGGGCCACCAAAGGGAAAAAATTACGGTAGGTCAGCCGGATGGGCGGCCAAAGGGAAAAAGGCACAGTAAGGTCAGCCGTTTTTAAGCTTGGGTGTCTGACGAGGATGTGACGTCCTGCCCAATCAGGGCGGTTGCCAGATTAAATATTCATCTGGGATAGCTTCCGCCAGTCTATGGCGCCAGCAACCTTTGAGCCAAAAGCTAAAAATTTGCCCCGGTTGCCAGAAGCCTAAAAGTGCCGCAGCTGCGATTGCTTGGGTTGTTTTCAAGAATATTTCACAAATTATGTTACCGAGTGTATCATTTAGGGCACGATCTACTCGCAAAAGCTTTTTTGCCGCGTGCCCGTAACAACCTTGAAACATTCAGCCTGTATTTGTATGGATAGACCCCATACAGCTACGTTACTAAAAGCGACGGAGGTGCGGTTGTGAGCAGTTCACCGTCTCAATGCCAAAAAGGCAAACTGAGCAGTCTTTTTGTTGCGTTCTTCGTTCTGATATTCTTCCTGATTGCGATGGCACCAGCCTACTCGCAGGAAGCGGACTGTCGTCCAGAAACGCTTCTGGTGATGCCCAAACCTGGCGTGACCCAGCAGCAGGTTGAAGATGCGCTGAAACCGTACAACGCAAAGATTGTGCGAACGCTCTCCGGTGGTTCGCTTACCACTTACGTGATCGACACCTGTGAGTGTGGTGGAACGCTCGACCAAATGAAGTCCACTCTTCAGAGCTTGAGCGTATTTCAAAACGTGCAAAAGGACTATAAGTGTGCGAAGACTCAAGGGGTTGGCTTGTGGCACCGCTTTTTCTGGGGGGGATTTTTTAACCGGCCTCCTTTCCCGCCCCCTCCACTGATGGCTCCAAACGATCCAGCCTATCCGTCGCAATACGAATTGCGAAAGCTGAGAATTCGGGGGGCATGGCTTGTTGGCGCCAAGGGACAAAATCAAACGATTGCGGTGCTCGATACCGGCTGCAACCGCGTGTCTGAACTCGGCGGCGATAAGTTGCTCGCTGGCTTTAACGCGTACCAGTTTGTCATTGACGGTCAAATGCTTCCTGGTGACCACGATACGGATCCTGAACCATTGGGGCACGGGACTGCTGTGGCAACAACGCTTGCTGCTCACACAAATAACAGCACTGGCACTGCTTCACCAGCTTATGAGTCCAAGATCTATCCTGTAATAATCAGCGATCCAACAGGAACGGCATACGATTCGACGATCATTGTCGGCATATTGTTGGCGCAGCAGGAAGGGATCAGACTTGTAAACCTGAGTTTCCAAGCTCCTCCACCCAATACGTTTGCCAACCAAACAGATCATGCGATCCTGCATGCTTACATGAAGCAATACCATGACTCCTACAACGGTCTAGTGTTCAACTGTGCTGGCAACGATTCGTATGTTGATCCGAATCCCCGGACCAATTATTTGATTATGGTCTCAGCAAGCGACCGGCTTGATCAAATAAGCTTCTTTTCCAATACGGGTACGCCTCTTTGGTTCGCAGCTCCAGGCGTCTCAACGCAATGCACGGACAAATCGGGAAACACCGTGTTTGTAAATGGAACCTCTTTTTCTAGTCCACTAACCTGTGCTGTGGCTGCTCAAGTTTTAAGCCGGTTTCCAAACCTCACTAACGATCAGCTTACAGCCAGGATGGCTAGAACCGCGAGAAGATTCATCAGAGGATACACTCCATCGAAGTATGGACATGGCGTACCAAATGCTCGATGGGCCACGTGGTTCCCTGGCTGTGGAATCACAGAAGAGGAAGCAGCTTCGAACGACGACTAGAACCGACTAGAACTCTTATTAGTGGGAGAGTCATGTTGCCATTGGCTATCTTTTGAGCATATGCTGAGATCTCAGGCGGACAAGGGGGCATAAATCGTTCAGACCTGCCCTTGGACTGTGCCGTCTATGGAAAAATCAAAGGCAAACGACCACATACCTTCATCAGAGTCGCTCGAGCAGTCGAGTGGACAAAACGGCGAAGAGACGACCGGCAAGCATCCTCGAGACCTTGGTCCACAATTACAGATCGCTGACGGACTGTCGAAAGCAAAGGCTGAGCACGTTCGTCTGCATGCCGAGCCGATGACGATGCCAGAACTTGTAGTTACAGCAGATGGGACGGAGGCGTGTTCTGCGACCTTTACCACGCCAGAACTTCACGTCAGACCTGAGCCCATCGGTCTACAGGATGAGACTGGAGCCGATCTCGCTTCAACCGATGGAAGCATGTCTGAGTTTTTATCACCGGAAGGCACACCTACGCTTAAGTTGCATAGGGCCCAAGCCAGCGATTCCTGTTTAGCTTTAACAGATGACAGCACAAATGATGCCTACCTTACTGACGGCACCAGGCCATACACCTCCCCCGAACAAACACACCCAGAACGCAAAGCTAAGGAAGAGAAGCGCGCGCCGAATTTAGACGAGCTCCAGCTCAGTTTCAGTGGGGCTGACGAATCCAACGCCAGTTTTTGCAATAAATGCATGAAGCCAGTGACCGAGAATCACGTCTGTTACGGTGTCGGTCAAATCCTTGGCAAGCATTATCAGATATTGGGCCTCATTGGCGAAGGCGGCATGGGCAGTGTGTACAAAGCGAAGCACCTCATCATGCGGAAGATCGTCGCCATAAAGGTGCTCAATCCACGCCTTGGACTAAATGCTCCTGCAATCCGAAGGTTTCAACGAGAAGCGCTTGCAACAGCTAAACTCGACCATCCTTCCATCGTTCGTGTCAACGAGTTTGACGCTGACGAGAATGGTCTGCCTTTTATGGTCATGGATTATTTTGAAGGAGATTCGCTGGCTCGCCTGCTGCACGATCAAGGACCCCTCCCTCTGGAGAGTGTCATAGATGTTATGGGACAGGTCTGTGATGCTCTGCTCCACGCTCACAGGAGAGGTGTGGTGCACAGAGATCTCAAGCCTTCAAATATCCTTCTCGTCGACACGGACGAAAACGCTTCTCAGGTAAGAATATTAGACTTTGGTATCGCCAAGATTGTAGCCGATGCTGGTTCCGAAAGTGCAGAGTTAAAGCTTACTCAAACCGGACATGTTCTCGGAAGTCCAGTGTACATGAGCCCAGAACAATGTACTGGCAAACCGCTTGATGCAAGGTCGGACATTTATTCACTCGGTTGCATGATGTTTGAAGCCGTGACAGGCGTGCCCCCATTTGTAGGGGCGAACATAGTAGAGACCCTCTACATGCAGACTCACAAAATGCCGCCTTCTATCTCAGAAGTGCGGCCCGATTTGCCTTATGCTCAGCGGATCGATGCCGTTATTCTTAAGTGCATGGCAAAAGATCCCGAGGCTCGCTACCAGAACATGGCCGAGTTGAAACTCGATCTCGAGGGGCTGATCGCTGCCCCTCCGCGTGGTTGGCTAGAGCCGCTAAGGGATCGCTGGCAAATGTTGAAGATCCGGCGTCATGCTGAAATGGCCCCTGAAAGATCCCGATCGAACTTAGTCCCCGTCATAATAGGGATAGCTGCTGTCATGACGATATCGAGTGTATGCGGGTTGTTATACTTTCGATCTGCCGCTGCTATCAGCGACAAGCCCTGGCAGGAATTGGACATCGCTGGTCAGAAGCAATTGAACATTGGCGATTATAGAGCCGCTGAGAAGACATTCTTCGAAGCTTTTAGAAAGTCGGTGCCTGAGGCGAACACCAATCCATTGCTGGCACTGGCCTTGGCACGAAATGACGTCGACGCCGCTGTCAAGGCAGCCGCAGAACACAAGGAAGAGCCTCAAATTATTGTCAGCATGGAAGAACTGATTGACACGTACATCGCGAGTGGTGAGTATGCGAAAGCCGAAAAATTGTCGTCTGCATTGAGCGTCCACAGACGGGAATCAATAAGTGAAGCAGCTGTTCAACGATTGAGCACGAAGCTGGCACAGGCGCTCAAGGAAGGAAAAAGAACCACGATCGAGAATGTACTGTTTGATATTCGAAATGAAGTTTTTCTACGTTCTGTCTGGTCGCAAAACAGAGAAATGTTAGCTCGGCGGACACTAGAACAACTAACAAAATCGTTGGGGCCAGATGACGTATTTGTGGCGAGATGGTTTGGAAACCTTGGTGAGGTGTTGGTTGATCGCAATGACTGGAATGGTGCAAGGCAATGTTTTGAAAAGGCCTGGCGTATCTACACCACCGGAATGACGTCTCCCACAACGGCAACGGATGGTTTTAGGGACCTTAACGAAAAGGTCGAATTGACCCTGATTGGACTCGGTAAAACTAATCTCTACACTGGTAGCTATGACGTGGCAGTTCGCTGGTTGGACCAGGCGTTGTTGCTATTGACAAAAGAGAAGCTGGCTGATGCCACGATCGCAGAAGTACGTGTATGGAGGGGGCAGGCGTACCTAGGACTTGGGAAATTCCCCGAGGCAATTGATGACTTCCACACTGCTCTTCGAGCAATGGAGTTTGCTGCAAGGTCCTCTAAGGACACACCGTTGCTCGGCATATCCAAAGGCCATTGTTTACTGCTGCTGGCAAAGGCAGAGATTGCGCAAAAGGATTTTACCTCTGCTACAAAACACGCACAACAGGCACTCGATGTCCAAGAAACATATTTGCGCAAGAACCCATGTTGGCTAGCGTTGACTTTGGAACAGGTCGGCGATCTTGCTCCCAAGGGAGGCGAATTAAAGCCTCAGTTTCTCTATAGGAGGGCTCTTGCTGTCCTTCAAAGATCTCAACCTGACGACCATGCCACCATATCGCGTATCTTAGCTTCTCTAGAGAGAGCGAAGACCACACCACTGTCAGTTTTGCAGAAAGCGTACAGTTGGCAGATGAAGCATGATGAAGAAGCATCCTCTTCCGGCACATCGAAATACTTGTACGATGATTACCGCGCACTTGCAAATCTGCTGAGAGCTGGGGCTCCGCCTGATGATGCTCCAGACCTTGAGGGTGCAAGTAAAATGTGGGAGCGAGCACTCGTTGTGGCTGAAAAGTCTCGAGGTGCAATGAGCGAGGAAGCGCTCGAGGCGTTGACGGAATTGGGGGCCGTTGAATTGGACCGCGGCAAACGCGTGGAGGCTGAGCCGCACCTTAGACGAGCCTTGGCCATTGTTCGCCATTGGGCTGTTAAGAAATCCGACAATTTGCGCCACTCTGCCAATGAAATCAATACCCTTCTGACGCGGATGCTGTGGTTGCTAGAAAATTCGGGCAGAGCCGACGATGCAGCTAAGCTCAAGCAAGAATTCCCGGAATTCTTGACGGCGAAATCTTGATGCGCAAGATTCATAGCCTTATTCAAGACATAGTGCACATTAAGCCGTTATAAACAGTCAAGTTTTGGGAATCTTAAACCCAGGATCGTGCTTCGCGAGGAAATACCCTTATGAGTACTGCAGAGCGCCGGCGTCCCGGCAGGACGCCCTCTGGTAGTTCCGCTATGGCAGAGTTTGGGCCTGTGCTAATCGTGGCCTTTCTTTTTGGACTCTTTCCGCTGATCAACATGGTCGGCTTTGGCGCTGGGTGTGCGACGCAGCTTTTTCTCACCAGGCAATGTGCGTCGGTGGCTGGTACACAGCTGACTTATGATGACGCTCTAAACGCTATGCGGCAAGAAGCTCAAAAAATCGCAAGTTCTGGTTTCGGAAAATTCGCGAAGTTGACGCCGGCCGGAGGTTATAACAATTGCGGTGCAGATCTGTATGTGGTTATGACTGACATCAACACCGGACAATCGTCTGTTTACGGGCCCAACCAAAAGCCTTCCAGCTCGATCAATATGGGTTCGTCCATTTGCGAATATCGGGTGACGACACGGTTCACCATTTCCCCATTCCTAAACCTGTCTGGCGTCCCTTTCATTGGCAGCGTCCCGATGATTGGCAAATCCAGCAATATTTCCTATTGCTGTGAGCGAAGCGCAGAGCACCCAGAGGGCGTCTCCACAGGCCAATTTATTGCTGGGGGCGGTGGAGCAGGAAGTGGTGGTTCCACTGGGGGCACGCTTGGCGGCGGCGGATTGGGCGGACTAGGTGGATTGGGTGGCGGTGGACTTGGTGGCGCTGGTGGAAGCGCGTCTGGCGGCGGCTCTGGCCCGTAATCAGCAAGCCAACATTTGTAGCTAGGGTTCGCTTCTCAGTCAGTTGTCATCTTACAGCCCATGAAAGTCGAGACTATCGCCGATCTTGAAAAATTCCTGGCCGTGCAGGAGCAGGCACTGGGGGCGGAAAGCCCCGAAGTGGCAGCGACGCTCATCAAGCTTGCCAACCTCCATCTCGGCACCAATCTCGACAAGGCAGAAGCTCTCTATCGGCGGGCGCACTTCATCCTTGAGAAAACG
>DATNRC010000609.1:0-13034 GCA_036703705.1 Candidatus Obscuribacterales bacterium | reverse complement strand
CCGCCATTACTTGCGCACATGCGACAAGAAATACGATTTGATTTGCTTTACCCTTCTCGATTCACACACCGTCGCCGGACTGGGATCGTCGGTCAGGCTTGACGCCTACGTTTATTCCAGAGAGAGCTTTCAAAGCGCTCTCAGCAAGCTGAAGCCCGACGGACTGCTTGTGCTTGCCTTCGCCGTGCACAAGCCATACATTGCAGACAGGCTGTATTACACGATGGAAGACGCAGCCGGCTATGCACCAATTGTGGTGGCGGAGCAAAAGGTGGAGTACTGGGGGGCGCCGTTTTATATCCTGGGAGAGCCGGTGAAAGAGAAGAGAGTCGTTTTTCCTCAGGGCTGGTCAGCCGCTCCCATTCCATACGGACCTCCCGTGCGCGTTCTGACGGACGATTGGCCTTATCTCTATCTCGACACTTCGGTCATCGACTTCCCATATTTGCTGGTGATGGCTGAGACCTTGCTCATTTGTTTGTTTGTCTGCCGCAAGATTCTCTTTGCCAAACCAGCGGCAATCTACTTTCAAATGTTCTTTCTCGGTGCCGGCTTTCTCTTGATGGAGCTCACCTCGATTGCGAAGCTGTCCTTGTTGTTCGGCTCTACATGGCTTACGTCGGCAGTCGTCATCAACGGCATCCTGCTTTTGATATTTCTTGCCAATTTGCTCGTCATGAAATGGAAAGAGATGCTGAGCAGGCATTACACGCTCATCTATCTCCTTCTTTTCATTGCCCTTTTGCTTGATTATTTTCTGCCTGCCACCAGGCTTCTCGATTCGCCGCTGGGTTCGGGCGTGCTTGGCGTGACGCTCGTCACTTTCCTTGTCATCTTTCCCATTTTCATTGCCGGTCTTGTTTTTCCCGTGGCATTCGCCCGCGTCGACAGCCCGCCCAAGGCGCTGACGTTCAACATATTGGGGGCCGTAGTGGGAGGATTCCTTGAGTACCTGTCTAATTTTCTGGGTGTGCAAAGCCTGATTCTGGTGGCTCTCGCCCTCTATCTGCTTTCATTCTTTTTCGCGCTCCAGGCCAAAAAGGGCGCTTAAGCGCCCTTTTGAGGCTTGCTATCTCTTCTTCGTCGGCTTCTTCTCGAAGCGTCTTCTTGTTGCTTCGGCAAGATAGGCTGCCGATTCATCCGGGAATTCTTCGAAGAAAATGTCGAGCACGCGGCCCACGGCGTTTTTGATGAATCCTTCACGGTCTTCTGCCGGCGAATAAAGATTGGCCAGACCTTGCTTCTCCACGATTCTCAATAAACCCTTCTCCGAAAGCCTGACCATCGTTGTCATGACGGTTGTGTAGGCAATCTCCCGCCGGTGCCGGAGAATGTCGAAAATCTCCCTCACCGTTACTGTCGGGTTAGCCTTTTCCCAGACAAGCTCCATGATCTCGCACTCGAGATCGCCGAGGAATTTGCGCAAGCCCTGCTGATTGAATCGGAACGAGGCGTTCTCGTCGTGTAATCTCATTGCCGTCACTAAAATGGTAAGCCGCAACCAATCGTAACATAGCTAAGGCGCGAAGACACCTGGCGGCAAAACTGCCATTTCGTCAAAATGCTCGTCCCATGAGTATCGCAGCCTTCTCCTATTGAGTGTAGCAAATAGTAATAATTTGCACCAGTCTGCTGATAATCAAGCTATATGCCAGCGGGCGATCTTCGCTCATTATTCTCAAGAACGCTCGAAGCATGTTGGGGTCAGGCTTCCTGTAAAATGGAGGGCATGACGAAGACAGCAAGACCGGCAGTATTTCTTGATCGTGACGGCACGCTCAATGTGGAGATTGGCTATATCCGCGATGTCGATGATTTGCGGCTAATCGATGGCGCTGCCGAGGCCGTGAAACGTCTCAACGAAGCCAATCTGGCCGCTATCCTGGTCACCAACCAATCTGGTGCCGCCCGTGGCTTTTATCCGGAGCGTCACATTCAAGACCTCAATCAGCGCCTCCTGGATCTTCTCAAAGCGGGGGGAGCATACCTGGACGCCGTTTATTATTGCCCGCATCATCCTGAAGCCGTCGTTAAGGAGCTTGCCGGGCCCTGCTCTTGCCGCAAGCCCGAAGTAGGGATGCTCGAGCGTGCATTCAGCGAGTTCGAGCTCGACCGCAAGCGTTCTTTCGTTGTCGGCGACAAGGCCACGGATGTGGAATTGGCTCGCAATGCGGGTATCTATGGCATCCTTGTGCGCACCGGCTACGGAGACGCGGTAGTCAAAGGCGAATATCAACATCCGGTCGAGCCTGATTTTGACGCGCCATCAATTGCCGAGGCTGTGGATTGGATTCTTGCTCAAGTGGCCTTAGTCAGCGGCTGATGCATTTTTCTCAGCTGCGCATCTGCAGCCCGGAGCTCAAAAGAAGGCTTATCTCGTTGAGCAATGAGGGCATGTCGAACGGCTTTGGCAAATACAAATCTGCGCCTGCCTCAAGAGCCATGGATTGATCAGGGTGCGAAGTAGCCATGACAAGCCAGATGCCTTTCAGCTCTTGATCTTCTTTGAGCACGCGGCAGAGCGACCAGCCGTCCATCTGGCGATCGGAGAGATTTGACTCGAGAAGGATCAGGTCGGGATGCGGGCTGTGACGGGCCAGTTCGAGAGCATCGTCGGCGGAGCTGGTGACCTGCACCATGTATCCTTCAAGGGAAAGGGTTTCCTGCAGAAGCAGCGCCATGGCGCCGTCGGGCTCGACGACCAGGATGCGGGAAGGCTCGTGCTCCGCTTCTTTTGCCGCTTTGCCGGCAGCCTTTTGCGCCGTCTCTATCTGCGGCTGCGGTGTGCTGTCGGAAACCCACGTAGATCCTGAGTATTGCTTGGCGAGATATCTGTAATCCCTTGCCGATGTTAGCACATCGACGTAGCTTTGATATCGGCGTTTGGAGCTCGAGACGATGCCGATAGCAATGGAGATCAATGGTATCCGCCGCCGGATGCCGCCACGCCCGGTGGAAATCAAATAGCCGCGCTCGATATCACCTTTGGGATAAAACCGCCTGCTGATGCTGTCGAACTGCTGGCAAATTTTCTCCGCCTTGCGCTCCGGATTCTCCGGCTGGAGAACCATGAGGAAATCATCAGCCTCGATATGCCCGACAAAGTCATCCTCATCAGCGACATCGTTCAAAATCGCACCCAGAGCCTTGATCAGCTGGTCTCCTGCCAGGTCTCCGTACGTTTCGTTGTAGACACGAATTTTGTTCAGGTCGATGGACATTGCCGCCCATCCTTTGTCCGAGACCAGGCATTGCTCGAGCATGCGCCGGATGAGATTTGGTCCGGGCAGCTGGGTGAGCGGATTGGAAAGCTCTTCCTGGCGCCGTCTCAAGTGAGCCAGCACGCGAATGGCAAGCTCATTGCGATCGATCGGATCGCCTAATACGTCATCGGCGCCGTAGCGAAAGGCGCTGATTCTCTCATTGACGTCATCCGAGCCGTGCAAGAGGACGAGCACCGGTCGTGGTTGCACTACCGTTGCTCTTATTTGCTGGCAATAAAGACGGCCGTCACCCTCAGGCATCTGAGCGGCAAGCAGAATCAAATCGGGGTGAATGAAGGATAAAAGCTCGTTTGCCTCTTCAAAAGATGTAACGGCATGCACTTTGGCGCCCGTCTTTTCGAGGATGGACGCATAGTCGGCGGCTTGACGAGCCTGGTGAATGATGAGAATGATCGGCGTCGGTAAAAGCATCAGTCACGCCCCCTTGCAGCCTGCTCTTCCAGAGACGAGGCAGGCAGTTGGACGGTAAAAGTTGTGCCTCCCGGCGCGGAAGACACTTTTATCTGTCCGCCCAGAGCAAGAACCAGAGAGCGCGTTATGTAAAGGCCAAGTCCCGTTCCTTCCGTCTGCCTGGTAAGTGGATTGTCCAGACGGGAGAATTTGGAGAATATCTCGGGCAGGTGCTCTTGCGGGATGCCCACACCCTGATCGGTAACGGAAAATTCGACCATTTCAGGTGTGCCTGGAACGTCGCGGGCATTTATCGTCACTATCGTATCGGGTGGCGAATACTTGATTGCGTTATCTATGAGATTGGTGAGAATTTGCTCCAGACGATCGGCATCGGCCCATACAGGCGGCAGGCCGGGCGGAATGTTTTCCACTATGGTGTGATTGCGCGCTTTCTCTGTCAGATTGCGGTGCACGCGTTGCACGGCTTCTTTGAAATCAATGGCGCGGATTGTGAGCTGCAATTTTTTGGACTCCAGCCGCGAGACAGCGAGCAAATCTTCCACGAGCCTCGTCAGTCTGTCCGCCTGATCTTTGATGATGCCCACGTAGCGGCGCTGCTGGCTTTGCTCCAGGCGATCTCCGGCACGCAGGATGGTGTCTGCGAAACCTTTTATGCTGGTAAGGGGCGTGCGCAATTCGTGGCTCACTGTGCTTACAAATTCCGTCTGCGCTTGCTGCACCGTCTGCGCCTGCACAATGTACAAAATGGTCAAATGACCCACCGGCTTGCCCTCGGCATCGATTACGGGAAATTGAGCGCCCGGCATCGTCAACTCCAGCCCGTTGCGGCCGAAAACGGTCAGGGGGCGAAAGGGCAGGGATTCCTGGGCGCTCTCAGTTTTCTCCTTGCCACCGGAGGTGGTGCCAGAGTCGCCTGAGGATTTCAGGCCGTTGCCTTGAGTATGGCTGCCGTCTTTCGCTGCGCTGTCATCTAGGTATTGCGATAGAAGCCCGCCCTCGATTTGCTCAGCCTTCTTGCCTATCAGTTTGGCAAAAGCGGGATTGCAATAGACGATTGCTCCTCTTTGATTACTGACGAGGTAACCATCCGCGGAGTTCTCGACAAGGCAGCGGTAGATATCTTCGGTGTTAATGGCAGCCTTCAAAACGCAACAAGTCTCGCGAGCCCAACTGGACACGGTCTTTAAGCCTAACTTAGCACCAGAAATTGCGATAGAAGCACATTACAACCTATCCTTAAGATTTTTGCCGAGGCTCACCAGAAGACCATCTGCCGCCCGCGCCTGCTTGAAAGAGGGCTATTCCGTCTTGCCGACGAATTCCGTCGTCTTTTCCAGCAAGACACGCAGTCTGGCGTTGTCCGTCAGATACAAATAGCCGAGCAAAGCCTCAAAAGCGGTCGCCTGGCGATAGATTGATTGCTCGCTCCGCCTGTAAAGAGCAGGCTTCACATTGCGCGCCCGGCGGACGAGATCTTTCTCACGTTCGCTCAGCACATTCATGAGCGCCGCAAGAAGAGATGCCTGCGCCTTGGCAGATACACGCGCCCGGCTGTGCATCTCACGGGCCGAAGAAGACTTGAGCAGCTGTCTTTCCCGCTCGAATAAATGGAAGACAGCGTCGCCCAGCATTGCCAGCTGCCTGAGCGAGATTTCAGCGAGGGCATGCTCGTCCAGCTCGCTTCCCAAGAACATCAATCCGACCTTCGCATCTCTTCCGGGTGAGATGTCATCGGTGCTCGTCCCGGCGGCTCGACGATTTGTGATTGCCTTTCGCCTCTTCCTGCCCGCGCTTCATCAAAGAGTCTCCAAGCACTTGCAGCCCAAAGCGAGGCAGCGAGGAGCTCATGCGTTTGAACCGCCAGGGCTCCGATATCAGTCTGTGCAGCCACTCCAGGTGACAACGCTGGAAGACGACGGGAGCGCGCTTCACTGCTCCCGCCCAGACATCAAAGCTCCCACCGACGCCAATCATTACGGCTCTGGGGAAGGACTGCTGCCATTTGTCGATGAAATATTCCTGTTTGGGCACACCGAGCGCAAAAAGGATAAGCTCCGGATCGGCGGCTGCTATCTCCTCCACTATTTCCTCTTCCTGGTCGGAAGAGAAATAGCCGTGGTGGTGGGCCACGATTTTAAGGCCGGGATGCAGTTTGGGCAGAACATGCAGGCATTGCTCGAGAATCTCGGGTTTGCCGCCCAAAAGCGCTACCCTGCGCCCCTGACTGGCAGCGCGGCTTAAAGCCTTGGCCGCCAGATCGATGCCCGGCAGCCGTTCTGCTTGCTGACCGGCCAGCCTGAGGGCCCAGACGACGCCGGCGCCATCGGGAATGATCAAATGGGCATGGCGAATGACGCGGTCCAGCTCCTGGTTTTCCTGGGCTTGCACCACCATCTCGGCATTCAAAGTGACGATATGAATGCTCTTGACGCTGCGCCAGGCCGCCTCGATGACGTCCAGAGCCATCGCTTCGTCAACGACATCGACCGGATATCCGAGAACTTTGTGTCGAGACCTATACGTTGCAGACAAGGCTGACATTACAGACGGTGCCATTAATGCAAACCCCCAAGGGTATTGCCGACCCTCATCACGATGCGTGAGGATCACTTTGCATGCCTAAAATTTTAGCTATAAGGTGAAAGTTCTGGCAAGCCAAATTTTTTGCATGCTGAGAGCGTTCGCCGGCCGCTCTCGATAATGCGGCAACATCCTCTAGTGCGGCTTTCATTGTCTTCTCCCATATCTGACGCGTATCTTTCAGGCCATTCTCCTTGGGTAGATTTAAGATTGGCTGGCCAAATTCCTCAAGAACGCTTTGCACTTTCGGATCGTAAGCAATTCCCACAACCGGCACCCCGGCTTTGAGAGCCATGATGCCTGCATGCAGGCGCATGGCAACCACGATGTCAAATTGGGCCATGAGCGAAAGCCACTGGCTTGGTCGCTCCAGGCGCGCGGTTTGCAAAAGGAAAGCCGGCCTGCCCTTAGCTTTCCATGCCGCCTCCGCCAGGCCCAGGTATTCGTTGTCCAGTGACTCCTGAAGCGGCAACAGAACAAGGCAGGCATCCGGCGGAAAGACACTGGCGAGCGCCTCCACAAGCGTCTCAACCAGCTCGGGTGTGAGGTTGTGGCTTTTCCTGAGCGAGAGAGCCAGGCGCAAATTGTTCTTTCCTTCAGGCATTTGCGAGGCAAGAATGGCCTGCACGTCATTCGGCAACGGCTCAGCCTCTAAGGCCCAGACTGGATCTGCCGTAAGATGAGCTTCTATTTGCCACGACTTGAGGAGCTCTTTGGAGACCGCGTCTCTGACGCTGATTGACTGGCTGAGCTTCGCTGCAATGCGGGTCATGAACGTGCCGATAGCCGTCTTCAAAGGACCCAGCCCCTGGGCATAAAACAAGACAGGCACAAAAAAGCAGCGGGCGAGCAAAATTTGCAGGGCATAGAAGACAGTGGAATTGACGCTTGTAACGTCTTGAAAGAGTCCGCCGCCGCCGCTTAAGAACAGGCGCGCCTTCGGCAATTGGCGAAGCAGCAAGGGGAAGCTCCAGCGGTATATGGCTTTGACACCGAAGAGCTCTGCATGCCGCTCCGGCGTATTGGAGAGAATGACGATGTCGCCTGGCGGAACGAGCCGTTTGAGCTCGTTGACAATCTCTTCCAAGATCGCCTCATCGCCCAAGTTGCCGAAGCCGTAATAACCCGAGACAAGGACGAGCTTGCGGCCGCGCGCACCAACTGCTTCTTCTTTCTCTTTGGGAATGGTTGAGTTGACAGGCACGGAAGTGGAGAACGATTGCCGAATCGCGATGACGAGAATAGCACGCTCTCTCGGCAATAGTAAAACCATTGCCATCTGCTTGCGGCATTCGGTTAAGCTATACAAGAAATCGCGTTTTGCGGCTATCGGAAATCCAGTAAGATGACCACCAATCTCACATTTGATTGGCATGTGCTCGAGGTCGAGTCCCCTTCAGCTTTGGCAGCATTTCTTGGCTCCGGTACTGTGATCATGCCTGGTGCGCCGCGCCAGCTGCCGGCAGGGACACTGCGAAGAATCGCCGGCAAGAGGGTCACTTTTCTCGACTTTTCGCCTCTTCGCTCGGTCATCGAACACGAGAAGAGCGATCAGGTGATTTCCGTCCAGACGGGCATCTCCATTGCCTCACTGGATGCCGTTCTCAAGTCGAGCAATCAATGGCTGCCCCTCTCACTTTTCCCCGGGGAAAGATCTCTTTTCGAATTCATCGCCACCGGCAATGGTGGCCTCCCGGATCATCATTTCGGTGGCCCGCGTGATCTGGTACTGGGAATGACCGTAGTGCTGATGAATGGTGAAACGATCCGGACGGGCGGCAAAGTCGTGAAAAATGTCACGGGCTATGATCTCAACAAACTCTTTGTCGGCAGCCGCGCCACCATGGGCATTCCCGTGGCTGCGACTCTGCGCTTATTCGCCCGGCCGGAAACAGCCCACACCATGTTCGTTGCCGCGAGCACGCCGGTCGAGGCCCTTGAGCAAGCGGTGAAGATCATGCACTTAGAATTGCCGGTCACCGGGCTGGAGATAATACATTCATCGTGCCTGAACTACAGAGCGCTGTCGCATGGCGGTGATAAAGCCGATTTGTGCCATTGGCTGAGTGAGCTCTACAGGAGTCGACATTTAGCTGTTGTCGTGCAGATGGCAGGACACAGCCGCGTGGTGAAAGAACAAATGCCTCGTCTTTCGTCATTGCTCCTTGACGGCTCATGCCGCCACTTCAAACTGGAGCACGAATTGGATGATGCCGATATCGGCGCTCTTTTCTCCTTCCCTGACCTTCATGATCTGGGCGTCAATTTGTCTCTTTCTGCCGGGCAGATGACAAAACTCCTCAAGGCTCTTGACGGACCGACAGGCACACCACCCTTTTGCGCTCGTCCGGGAACAGGAAGGCTCTCGATATTGACCGGCTTTGCATCCGGCAAACAAGACCTCATTGCCTCGCTTAGCGCCGTTTGCAAGAATTTGGGCATGGCTGTGCAAATCTGTTTCGCCGACGATGATTTTGAATTCAAATGCGAACAGCTGAATGGTGACGACGCCGTGCGCGATGAGATAAAACAGAGATTGAAAGAGCGCTTTGATCCTGGCCGTCTTTTGAATCCGGCTGTGGCATGCTGATGAGGTAACGGAAAGTTGGCTGAGGCACCAAAACTGGACAATGAATTATTGTCGGCCTGCATACATTGCGGGCTTTGCCTGCCTGCCTGTCCAACCTATCTGGCAACAGGGCGGGAGATGGAATCGCCGAGAGGACGCCTTTATTTGCTTTCGCTCTGGGATAAGGGTGAGCTCGCTCTTGAAGATGGCGTGGCCGAGCACATCAATTCCTGCCTGGGCTGTTTCGGCTGCCAGACGGCATGCCCCTCAGGCGTGCAATACGAAAGAATTCTCAACCAGGCGCGGCCGTATCTGAAGGTCGAGCGCAAGCAACCATTGCGTTTCGCTTTGTATGCCGCCTTCAAGTATCTGTTGCCGAATTATTTCCTCTTGCGTATTGTCGCTTTCGTGATTCGTCTCTGGCAGTCGAGCAAGGGACGGCAGCTCTTGCAACGACTTTCCGGACTGGAAGGGCGAATGTTAGGGCGGCGAGCCGCCGGCGCAGAAATTAGAGGCGCTGCCGAGAAAGCTTCGCTTCTGCCCCTTCAAGCAAATTGCAATTTGCTTGAGAAACTTGCCGTCGCGGAATTGTTCATTCCCAATCTGCCCCCGTTCCGCAGGCTCAAGCGCCGTTCCTGGATGGCGGATGAAACCAAAGGTACGGCTCAACTTTTCAGCGGCTGCGTGATGGACGTCTTTTACAACGACGTCAATCACGACGCAAGCGAGCTCCTGCAAAAAGAAGAATTCCTTGTCGAAGTGCCCGAGCAAACATGCTGTGGCGCCCTGGCATTCCATGCCGGTGAAGTTGAGATTGCTCGCGAGCTGGCATCAAAGAATATTCAGTGCTTCGAAAAAACTTCCGGCCCCATAGTCGTGACGTCAGCCGGCTGCGGCGCTATGTTGAAGGAATATGGTGAGTTGTTCGGGGCTGATCCTCAATGGTCGTTAAGAGCGCATGAATTTGCCTCACGGGTGAAAGATTTGAGCGAAGTGCTTGCTCAAAGGGAGATGCCTTTGCAGACGCGGAAGGCAGCTCGGGCACCCGCTTCCAAGGTGGCATATCATGCCGCATGTCATCTGGCGCATGCCCAGAACGTACGGCGGCAGCCCGCGAAGCTGCTCTATGATCTGGCTGCCGCTGTTGACACCAAAAGCAATACCGCTTTCGGCAGTGAAAAGGAAAGGCTCCTGATGGACGTGGTTCCCCTTGCGGAAGCCGAGCATTGCTGCGGCAGCGCAGGGATCTTCAATTTGCTCAATCCGGATCTTAGTTTGAAAGTGCTGCAAAGGAAAGTGGAAAAAATCGAGGAATCTGGTGCCGACGTGGTTGTGACGACAAACCCGGGCTGCCTTCTTCAGCTGGAAACGGGCGCGCGCTTGAGCGGAGCCAATTTCAAAGTGAAGCACCTGGCCACTTTTCTCAACGAAGGTTACAGGCAAAAGTAAGCGCTTGCCTTTTCAAGCGGTATGCGGTTTCCAGAAGGCGCGCCGTGCCCATCCGGCAGAGATTAGCTCAGGGTAATTGTTTCGATTGCTTGAATGCCCGCCAATCTGGTGCTCGTGCGGAATATAATGTGACATTTGAGAAGGAAAGCGGTAGTCAGGGTTTGTCGGAAGGGGTCCGCGTTGAAAACAGAGGTTTGCTTGCAACACAGAAAGCCGGAGCTATTCGAGTCAGATCTGCCGCCCGAAAGGCTTGCGCATTATCTGAAGAAGCAATTCATAGCCGTAGACACGGAAACTCGAGGGTTAAACATACCGCGCGATCGTCTCTGCCTTGTTCAGCTCTGCGACAACGAGGGTGTGGTCAGTTTCGTTCGCTACAGGGACGGCAGCGAGTTTGAAAGGGCAAACAATCTCAAGAAGCTGCTCGAGAGCGAGGACGTTTTGAAAGTCATTCACTTTGCGCGTTTCGACTATGCAGTGATGAAGCATTATCTTGGCGCCGACACGCGCCCGCTTTTCTGCACCAAGATTGCCTCCAAGCTGGTGCGCACTTATACCGATCGCCACAGTCTCAAAGACCTGTCCCGCGAGCTTCTCGTCATGGAGATGGACAAATCGGACCAGATGAGCGACTGGGCAAGGGATGATTTGAGCGATTCGCAGCTCGAATACGCGGCCAATGATGTCCGTGTCCTCATTCCTATTTACGAAAAAATGGTGGCATTGCTGGCCCGCGAGGGGCGGACGGAAATCGCCCAGCGTTGTTTTCAAGCCCTTCCTGTTGTTTGCGATCTGGACCTCAAAGGATTCAGAGATATTTTCGAGCACTAGAAATCACCGGAGCACGCAAATGGAAAAGCTGATCTACGAAAAGTCGAAACCGGGCAGGCGCGCGCTGGTCGTGCCGGAAGTGGGCGTCAAGGAAAAGCCGATCGAAAATCTCATTCCCAAAGCATTCGTGCGCAAAGAGTCTCCTAAGCTGCCCGAAGTGAGCGAATTGGAGGCAATTCGCCATTTCACGCGCCTTTCCCATCTCAATCATGCCATTGATAAGGGCTTCTATCCGCTTGGCTCTTGCACTATGAAGTACAACCCGAAAGTCAATGATGCCATGGCCGCACTTGAAGGATTCCGAGAGCTGCATCCGCTGCAGCCGGAAGAACAAATTCAAGGCGCGCTGGAGCTCATCTTTCGCTTGCAGGAGAGCATCGCTGAAATCGTGGGCTTGCCTGCCGTTACCCTGCAGCCGGCTGCGGGAGCGCATGGCGAAATGACAGGTTTGCTCTTGATCCGCGCCCACTTTCAAGCCCGGGGCGAGACTAATCGCAAGAAGGTGATTGTTCCGGACACGGCGCACGGCACTAATCCTGCAACAGCAGCGCTGGCCGGATTTGAAGTGGTTGAAATCAAGTCCAACGACCGCGGGCTGGTGGACATCGATGCCCTGAAAGCGGCTCTCGACAAAGATGTCGCCGCCATCATGCTCACCAATCCCAACACGCTGGGACTGTTTGAAGAAGAAATCGATGTCGTGCAGAAGCTCGTTCACGAGGCAGGCGGGCTCCTTTATTACGACGGCGCCAACCTGAATGCCATCATGGGTCTTGTGCGCCCGGGCGATATGGGCTTTGATGTCTGCCATTTGAATCTGCACAAAACATTCTCCACCCCTCACGGTGGCGGCGGGCCGGGCGGCTGCGCCGTAGCGGCAAGAAAGGAGCTCGAGCCCTATCTGCCGAAGCCCATCGTGCGCAAAGATGGGGCGCGCTTCTACTTCGATTGGGAGCGCCCGCAATCGATTGGAAAAGTGAAAGGCTTTTACGGCAACTTCGGCATCCTGGTTCGCGCTTACACTTATATTCTTGCTCACGGGAAAGAAGGCTTGTGCCAGGTATCAAGAGATGCGATTTTGAACGCCAACTATTTGAAGGAGCGTCTGAGCCGCAATTTTGTGGTTGCTTATCCTCAACCCTGCATGCATGAATTTGTGCTTTCCGGCACTCGCCAGAAGGAGCGAGGTGTGTCTACCACCAATATCGCCAAGCGCATGCTCGACTTCGGTGTGCACGCGCCGACCGTTTATTTCCCTCTCGTCGTGCCCGAAGCGATGATGATCGAGCCCACGGAGACAGAGAGCAAAGAAACGCTCGATGAATTCGTAAACATCATGCAGACCATCGATGAAGAGACCAAGTCGTCACCGGATACGGTGCGCAATGCCCCCCATACCACGCCTGTGGGACGGCTCGACGAAGCGCTGGCTGCGCGCAAACCGAATCTGCGCTGGGAGCCGTAGCGTGCCTCTAGAGCAGGTGCTTGAAGCGGATGCGGAATTTGACGTAGGAAATGCGCTCCTGCAAGCGAGCGATTTCTCGTTTCGTTCCTTTGATCGGTGACAGGCAAACAAGGCCCACGGAGTTGATAAAGATAAGGGGCGTCGTGGCCATGACAAGCCTGGTGAGCTCATCGCAGTTGTATTCGTAATAGCATTTTGCCGCCAGCAAAAAGCCAAACGCATTCGTTGCCAGAAATATGATCCAGTGCATCAAGAGGAAGAGGCGTTCCCTGAGCAATGTCACCAGCAGCTCTCCCAATTCGCGGGATAATTCAGAGTCAACCTTCGAGCTTTTGTCGACGCGGGCAAAAACCGGCGCTCGGTTTGCAGCATGGGCAAAGGATGGGGCCGTGCCTTTGGCGGCTTGCGGAGCTTGCAAATTGGCTGTGGTCGCGACAGCCTT
>DATNRC010000608.1:0-10958 GCA_036703705.1 Candidatus Obscuribacterales bacterium | reverse complement strand
TTGAAGCCCGAAAGTATCAGTCTGTTATGGCTCATTCTCAAATCTACGTTGCAAGGCAGATGAGCGCGCGAGTTTTGCCGGTGCACTGCACGGCTCATGGCGTTCAGCTTGCCCCAAGCCCGTTGGTAATACGTTTCCTTCTCCTTTTGACCGCTGATGCTGAGAAGATATTGATAGTAAGGATTGATAGACATAGCAGGTGACCTCGCATTTGATCTCAGCTGGCGAACTATCGCCGGTCGCGCACCACTTCGGGCTCGGAGGAATCTTCTCCGTCCCGGTTTTTGCGCTCATGTCTGCATCATAGGCGCGAATGCGGCTTCTGTGAATTCTCAGGAGCGTTTCATCACTTTTGAGTAAGAAATTCCGGGGGTTGCGTTGCTTACAACATATTCAGGTCGTGCTCGTGGAATTGGCTGACGTAGCCCTTAGGAGAGTCCTTCACCTCTTCGACGAGCAGCTGGCAGATTGGCATGCCAGGGCGGAGCATGATTGGAAATCGTCCCAGGCAAATGATTTCCAGAGTGACGCGCCCCGAATAACCGCAGTGAATCGTCGGCGATGCGAATTGCACCAGGAGTCCAAATCTTGCAAGAGAGCTTTTCCCTTCAAGACGTCCGGCGAGAAGCGGCAGGCCACCCCATCCGCGGCCTCGCTTCCATTCGCCTGCAAAAGTGATCCTTTCTCTGGTGCGGCCAAGCACGAAATGCTGCGGTTCGAGAACGAACGGATTGCCTTGCGAGATTTGTACTTCCTTGTAGACTCGCCTGACTGTTTCACTTACGTCCGTCGTTGGGATGTCTATCACGTCTTGAAACGTTCCGTCGGGGACCAAAAGCAAATCAGACAGCGTCAGGTCCACGCCCGTCGAGTCATAGGGCGACTTTGCCTTTGCCTCCGACAGGCGCGGTCGAGGTTCCGGATCGATCTTTAGACGTCCATCATCGAGGGCCGCAAAGATGGCTGTGTTACTTAGAAGCATTTCGAGGTGTCTTCGTCAGGGGCATTACAAGCTGTGTTGTTCAAAAGCATTTCAATCTGCTGTCCAGAACCATTTCAAATCGTGTTTTCCAGAACCATTTCAAGCTGTGCTGTTCAGAACCATTGCAAGATGTATTGTTCAGAGCCATGTCGTCAAGCTGCGCTGTTCAGAACCATTCCAAGATGTGTTGTTGAGAGCCATGTCGTCAAGCTGTGCTGTTCAAAAGCATTTCAATCTGCGGTGTCCAGAACCCATTCAAACCGTATTTTCCAGAACCATTTCACGCTGACTCCAAGATGTATTGTTCAGAGCTATGTCAAGGTGCGGTGTTCAGAACCATTCCAAGCTGCCGGGTTTGTAGACAGAAAGAATGAGGTGCGATGCCAAGAGAAACATCCTCGCCCTTGTTGATTCTCTCAGAGAATAGACTATTCCTGAGGTACAATCACCTTGGTGTCCCCGAACAACCTTCGGGCATTCGTTACCTGGCATTTTTTGCTGACTCGCTTTGAAACTTTGGCGTACGACAGGAAACGTAAATAGCAAGGTGTTCCATTACTGAATGCAGACTCGCGAATTTCGTGCCGGCGATTCAACCAGGCAAGAAAAGCAATCACTTTCTCACGAGGGCGGGCCAGCCGGCAGCACGCGCGTCAAATTGGCGATGGTGAGCTGCGGTCTTGGCAATGTCAATCGTGGTTTCGAAGTCTCGACCGCACGCTGGTTTCATGCTTTGAGCAAGCAAACGGAATTGGACGTGCGTTTGTTCGCCGGCGGAAAATATCCGAACAGCACAATGATTATGAACATACCCAGAGATTTCATGCTCAACTGGGTGTTGCGAGCATTCACTCCTTTTAGCAAGCGCCGGGTCTGGGAGTTCGCTTATGGAACGGAGATGGTTACAAGCGCCGTCGGCATATTGCCTGAGCTCATAGCGTGGAACCCTGACGTGGTCTGGACGAAAGATGCACCTTTCGGTTGTGTCCTTAAATTCTTTCGCGATATTCTGGGGCTGAAGTTCAAACTCGCTCTTGCCAATGGCGGCGGTTTTCGACCGCGTACGTATAAAGATTTTGATTTCATTCAGCATCTTCAACCATCGTCTTTTCAGATGGCAATCGCCGAAGGGATCCCTGAGGCCAAGATGCAGATTCTCCCTCACTTTGCTCATTACTTCAGGCCTCAAGGCTCGCGAAGCGAGGTGCGGCGTGAATTTGGTTTGGCGGACGATGATTTCGTGGTCGTCTGTGTTTCGGCCTGGAATTGCTATCACAAGCGAATCGATTATTTGATCAACGAAGTGGCTCAGATCGACGATCCTAAAGTGAAATTGCTGTTGTGCGGGCATCCCGAGCCTGACACTCCGCAACTCAAAGAGCTGGGCAGGCGCATTTTGAGAGATCGCATCCAGTGGTTTACTCTGCCTCCACAGGGGGTGCATAAGGCGCTTTTTGCTTCTGACGTATACGTGATTGCGAGCGTCAACGAAGTTTTCGGTGCTGCGACGATTGAAGCGGCGCTTGCAGAATTGCCGATAGTTTGTCATCCCAACGAAGGCACTCGTTATATTCTCGGCGAGCACTGCGGCTCGCTCGACCTGACCAGAGAGGGCGTTCTTGCCAAAAAGCTGTCGGAGCTGCGGGACTCGTATCCCGACGCGACGTATTTGCGACAGGTGCGGGATCTCGTGGCAGCGCGCTTCAGCGAAGAAGTGCTGGCACAGAAATTTGCCTCCGCCATCATCTCACTTCGCCAAACCAGCTAAGTCAACCCTCGGAGCGTCTTAAAGCCGCGACAAAATCCCGGTGTGCCTTCGTTTTAAGCCCGGTGCATCGAATGATGATCCAGATCGAGCAAGCCGGTACCGCAGATCCACAAACCTGGAAAAACGATACATCTGTATGCCTGTTGACTGAAATGCACTCGCCGAGCTTCTTTTTAAGTTCTCTTCTCGTCCATTTTGCCCTCGGTATTTGTGATGCTGCCGTAAAGCCGAATAGGAATATGCAAGCACGCTGCCACTATCTTATCGGCGTGACCGAAAGGAGCAAGGCAGAGTTGGAGGAAGCGGTTAAATTGTATGAGCGAGCGGCGCCCAGAGACGATCGCTACTTTGCTAATGCTTTGTTCCGCCTGGGAGTGCTGAGCGCAGGAGCAGATAGAGAGATGTTGTTCAAACGCGCTTATGCAATTGCAGCGCGCCTGAAGCCGAGTGACAAGGATCTCATGTCGCAATTGCAGAGCGTA
The DNA here is from genome assembly GCA_036703705.1 of Candidatus Obscuribacterales bacterium. Taxonomy (GTDB): domain Bacteria; phylum Cyanobacteriota; class Vampirovibrionia; order Obscuribacterales; family Obscuribacteraceae; genus DATNRC01. The sequence goes on along the minus strand of DATNRC010000608.1, from coordinate 7,726 downwards.
CCTCAGCGATAATGGCGCTGGGAGAAATGTTTTTGGCTATTCTTGCAGATGTCTCGGAGCGCATTCTGCAGCATAAATAGTAGGCTGCCGAACATTTGCCAGGGGGTTTTGCCCTAGTTGGCTGATGAGATTGCGTCTCTTTTGCCGGTCAGAATTTCGATGGCGCCTTTCTCTTCCATAATTCTCTCCGCCCGTCGAAATTCCATTTCGTCATGGGTGCGAATCACTACCATTACTTTTCCTTTGCTAAGACGTGCTTCCAGCACTCGCCTGTCATGCGTGGGGATATCGAAATCGAAGACGATGCCGAACACCAGCCCGAAGCATAGACCAGCACCTGCTCCGCAAAGAGCAGAAAACAAAGGCATACCTATGGGCGGCTCTGCTCCTAACAGGAGAAATCCGGCACACGCTCCGACAAATGCACCAAGCAAACCAAGGATGGCAATCCACCTGTCGGGATTCTTTTTCTGAATGGGCACAGCAAGAACGCGCAACTCATCTTTCTCGTTTCCGAAAACGGAGATGTCTTCGGCTGTGAAATTCGACTTCGTTAGCGTCTCAATTGCGGGTCCGGCCTCAGTGTAGCTGGTGAAGATTGCTCGCACTAATTTTTCTGTCATAAAGATAAACTCCCTACAATAGCCGTTTAAAGCCAGCGGAAGGAGCATAATGTGATCTGCGAGGGGAACCAAAGGCGGTATCGTGGATCGTCGCCGTTTAATAGGTCAATCAGTCGGTTCGCCGACTTGCTGCGCTGCCTCCATACGATACCGCCAACGGTTCACAGCCGCTGCCTGTCGCAATGTCGCTGCCCTCAAAAGCGTTCAACTCGGCTAACTCCCGAGCGACCAGCACCCTCAAGTGGTGCTTCATTTCTGGTACCGTGGACACGGAGCGCAGAAATAAGTCGTCTCTATCCGCGTAGCCGGTGAGATCATCCGTCTCTAAAAAGGTTGCACTTGAAGTATACATCGATTTGCACATACCTCAATCCGCCTGTCCTGGACTGCATTTTGTCCGATCGTGAGTTGTGCTCGCACATTCAACAGGAATCAGTGCTACCGAGATCATCATACGCTCTTTTCTTGTGATGATGAGCTTCTTGCTCCCCATAAATGTGATGTGAAAACCCGTAAAATGTGTGTCGAGGCCGTAACAGACGGCACTCCGACACAGCTGTCAATGCTGGTTTTCCACGCCTTCACCTCCTCTGGTCAATTCGCTCCTAATCCAGGTTTGCAACAAATCCATCGACTGAGTGAGATTGAGAAAAGCGCTTGTTATTACTTGCTGGTTGTTTTCTTTGATTGCTTGCTCCAGAAGCTGGCTCAGCACTCTCAGCTCGGAGGCGCCTATTACTGCTGCAATGCCCTTCAGCTGGTGCGTAATAGAAGCTTGTTCTCTGGGCAGATTTCTTTCAATCGCATCGTGCAGTTGATTGAGAAGCTGATTGGCTTCGTCGCAGAATGTTTGCAATATTTCGCCGATCGATTCTGCCCCATACTCTCTTGCTAACCAGGCAAGATCTATCGGCAATTGGCTGGAGGCATTTGGCATTAACTGTTGCGTTGATGCTGCTGCGGCCCCTTCCATCTCCAGGGAGATGAGGGAATCGCCGGATTTGCCTTTCAAAAATTCGCTTTCCATGCTCGGTTCTTTGAAAACCTGTGTGGCTGCCGCGGCGCGACCGCCCGTCTCTAATGCTCCGTCAGGCTTTGTGACCCAGCGCTTCACAATGCCGCGGATATCGTCGAGACTTATGGGTTTGGCGAGGAAGTCATCCATTCCGGCTATGAAACAGCTTTCTCGGTCACCCGGCAAAACACTTGCCGTCAAGGCCACAATGGGAGTATGCCGTTGCCGCTTTGACTCATAATCGCGGATGCGCCGCGTTGATTCAAAGCCGTCCATGTTAGGCATCTGGCAGTCCATGAGAATGAGGCTGTAGTCCCGCTCATGAACGGCATGTAGAGCTTCTTTGCCGTCCGATACGCAGTCAACGTCGCAGCCAAGTTTTTTCAGTTGCCGGAAAGTCAATTCTCTCAAGGCCGGATTATCTTCAGCAAGGAGAATCACTTCCTTATTCTCTTTCGACCGTTCCTCTGCCGGCGATGGTGCGGTCTTCGCTGGCGCCGCCGCGCCCGAGCGTGTCATCTCGCGCTTCTTGGAGTCCTCCACCTGAGCAATCAAATCGGACCGCGAGGAATTTGCCTCTTGCAGTTCGATTTTCCTGGCTTCTATTTTGGAATACTCGAGAATGTCGTTGATAATGCCGAGCAATGCCGTGGCGGAGCTGTACACAGTGGAGGCGATCCGTTTCTGATCCGGGTCGAGCTCCGTGTCGAGCAACAGTTCCGTCATGCCTATGACCATCGAAATAGGCGTGCGAATCTCGTGGCTCACATTGGCGATGAAATCCGATTTCTGTTTTGTCGACTCCTGGGCTTGCTCGCAGGCCAGTCGCAACTCGCGCGTAAGATGCTCCAGGCTTTCGTTTTTCAAAGCAGCATCATTGATTTGCTCGAGCAATGCTTTATTGAGACAATTGACCTCTTCTTCGTGCTGCTTGCGCTCGGAGATGTCGTGCAGAAAGATGCAGACTGCTGAATTGAGCTCGCTGCCCACCGAGAAAACGGCCATTTCGACCGGGAATTCATGACCGTCTTTGTTGAGGGCCGTCATTTCGACTCGTCTGTTGATGACCGGCCCCTCACCTCGCCTTAGGAAAAAACTCATCCCCCGCTTGTCCCTGAGATGGGGCGGAAGTATCACTTCGTCGACAGGCTTGCCTAAGACTTCTGCTTTGGACCAACCGAAGGTCCTTTCCGCCCTCGGATTCCAATCCACGATTTTTCCGTCCAGGCTGGTCGCTATGAAGGCGTCGGTGGCTTTGTCGATGATTGATTGCGTACGCTCGGCGCTGTCACGCAAAGCCTCATCTGCAAGCCGGCGCGCTGTGTCCATCTTGCCCAGTTGATAAGATGTCCCCCAGATTATCCAGAAGAGCGCGGAGATCATCAACACAATGATCAACACAACGCCGAAGTCCGCTGTAAAAAGACCCGATTGCTCTCCTGCAATGCGCAGCAAACCTAAGAGGATGGGCAGTCCGAATGCGGCCGGAAGGAGATTGCGGGCCATCATGCCGCCGGCGCCCGGATTGGTAATGACGTTCATCAATCCCCGATCGGGTCTGGCGAGCAAAACGCCGAGGCTCATAAGAACAAACAGCATTGCCGTTGGCATGGGCATATAGGCAAAGCTTCCTATGCTTATAACCGGAGTCAATTGAAAAACATGGCCCATGAGCGCTGTCAATCCGAAAAGGAGGGGCAGGCCTATGATGTACTGTGCCGGTCTGTGTCCCCGCCGAGCTTCTGTGTCGAGGAAGAACAGCGATATGGCGGTGAGCGAAAAACCCAATGCCGTTATCGGCGACATGTGCCCCTGGGCGTTGCCATCTAGAGGCGCGAGAACTGAATTGCTAAAGAGCCTATCCGGATCGAGTCCCCACTCAAAGGCGTAATTTCCCAAAACAAAAAGGGCGATACCGCCGGCAATAGCTGCCAGAGCGCGTCCGACGGCTCCAGTTGCGGTGGTCCAGGACGGACTCAGTTGATAAATGAGAGATGTGCCCGACAAGAGAAAAGCGAGAGCTACAGATATTGCGATCGGCTCCTGATCGGAAAAGGGATTTCGTAAAACGTCGACCTTTGCCAGCCAACCGATGATTATGAGCGCGGCGAAGGCGATCGTGCATAGGCACGTCAGCGCTGAAATTTGCTTGAATCTGGCGACAGTCACCCGGCTATTGCCATAGCCTGGTGTGACCTCATTTGGGCGATTGAGCGATTGGCCAAGGTTGCGCATGCGTCGATGCATCTCCAGAGCCGCTTTGTCTTTGCTTGCTATTGCCGGGCTATGCCATGCACGCCCCATTGTCCCTGCCGAAGCCGGCTTTGAACTTCGCGTGTATTACTGCTCCTGCCCGGAGGCGGGACAGCGTCTTGGAAGCTCTGGAAGAGATGTAAGGATTGTCGTCCTCCTCCAGTATCTGCAATATTTCTTTCTTGAGATTGTGATTTTCCGCCATCGCATATCTGACGTCGGCATCTGCATCTTTAGCCAGGAGTGCCAGGATGTGCTCAGGTGTATTGCAGTTGTCCGCCACTGCCACGCGAATTTGCGCAATTGGGCTTATAGACAAAATGGCCAAAATCTCTTCCAGATTTGTTCTTTCTGCGATTCTGACGAGCCATTCGTGGGAAGGCATTCCCAGGCACCCCTGGAATTCCCGCTCCGGACTGGTGAACGACCAATGATCGTGAAAACAACCAAGTTGTTGCTCATGCGTGGATGTGTTTTTGTCGTGGCTCATCGTGGGAAATTCCCTTTTTCCTTGCATTACCATATCTTTTCTTTCCTCTTGATGGGAGAGACTCCCTGAAATCGGAAATCATAAATCTGGTGGCGGGCGTGGTGCGCAAGTGGATTTTTCAGCGCCGCATCGGCGATGCTTTTTGCTCTTGGCCCGGCAATGTGCCAAATGCGCCCGCCCTGCGGCGTTGACACAAGCCAACGTGCAGGGCAAAGGCGACGATCCAGTCCAGGATGAAAATTTGTTGTTAGAGCGGGGGGCGCTCATCCGACTTGCTCCTGGAAAGACCTGGAGATTTCTCAACGGTCCATCCACTGCGTTAGCCCCCGAAGTCATCATAAGTCATGCATATCCAACGGTGCAATTGGAAAATTCGCTTTGCATTCGGTCGCAAATAAGTTTCCTGGCCTTACTCACGCCTTTGCTCCGACTGACGTTGAGACTCCTCGCGGAAGTCTTAAGAGCGTTACGGGGCGGAGTTCACCATCCGACTGACTGCTCGAAAAGTGACTCGACGTTTCCCAATTAGTTCCCGCGCAGGGAAAAATTTAGGTTCTGTCTTCTAACAGGCATTTTTGACGGGGTTCGCTTTCAAACCTGGAAAGCATCTTCGACGGGATGGCTTCTAACCTGAACAGGCATCGTCGACGGATCGCCTTCTGAACTAAACGGAGATCTTCTACGGCGTTCGTCTTCCAACCTGGAAGGCCTCTCTGATTGGCAGTGCTTTCTAACCAGAACACGCTTCTCTTACCGGCACAGTCTCCATTTTGAATTCTCTTCTCACGACGCTGCCGCCTTCCAGCCTGTTCAGTGTCTTTTGCGCCCGGTGGGAGACGAACGGATTTTCATCAGCGATCAAAAGTTGCAATATATGGCGGGGCAGATTGTGATTCTCCGCAAGAGCATAGCGCACATCTGCGTTTTCATCTTTGGTCAGCATGCGCACCACATCATAAGGAGTGCTTGCATTGTCCGCCAGAGCAATGCGCACGTCGGGATCTGTGCTTAATGCAAGTTGCTCCAGTACACGTGGTGGTGTGCTCATATTTTCTGCAATTTTGATGAGAAGATTGGCTGATGACTCATGAAGAAGAATGTTTGCAAAGTCAACGTCAAAATCGGGTTCATCATCTTCTATGAGGGCATCTTCAGCTCTTGCTCCCTGCTCTTCGTTTGTCGAGCCTGCGGGTGAGCTTTCAATAGTACTTTTCCTGAGCGCATCTTCGGTCAACGACTCAATTTGTTCGGCGGACTGCCCGGTGCCCGAGGGTCTTCCAGCCTGTGATTGAGGCGCGGCAGTACTTGTTGCCGTCCTTTGATCGAACCGTTTAGCCTGACTGATCGATTGCAAGAAGAATTCGTGAATGACACGCTCTTGATCCTGCGCATTGACGAAGGGCGTCAAATCATCCATCGAAACCGGTGTCATGGCTTTCTCATTGTCGATGGCTGGTACCTGAGTCTCATCCTCATTTAGAGAGGCAGCCCTGTTGCTTGATGATTTTGCGTCACTGTCGCGCCAATAAAGCAGACTCAGGGCTCTTATCATTTGCAAGCGTGTCGCTCGCTTCAGGGGCAGGAAGATATCAATCAAGTTGTCGCTGATGCTTGAGGGATGGTCCTGTGTTTCGCTCGTCTTGCGGGCAAGACGGAATGCTTTCAGCCGTTTTCTCTCTGGCGAGCCAAACGCCTCTTCCATTTTGCGGGCGAAGTATTGCCTCAGCGTGTTCACTGCGACGTTCAGCGAATTTGGATACATACGTCACCTCCGCCGTGCCGCTGAAGACACAAGGGGATAAACGATTCAATTGAAATTGCTAATTCCGACAGGGACCGGAATGTATGACTACCGCGCTTGGTGTGGGGCTGTGTTTCAGGTAAGTGGCTCAGTGTCTCTATCCGTAGTACCAACTTTGCTCGGTGAACGGTTTGTGCCACTGCTACCATTATGCTCCTACCTGTCAATCGAGGCTCGCCTAGTCCTGGAATTGTAAAGAGTGTGACAAGGTCTTTGCGGGCAAGACCACTTGACGCGTTGGAAAAGGGCAAGTCTCACCCGGGTGCTTTCACGAGAAGAATGGCTTGTGATGAGCGTTGTGGGAGTGCCCGGAGCGAAAGCCGCGGCAATTCCACCCATTTGGGCGATCGCCATCACTCTTGCGGGGGAAGAGAGAAACGCCCGCCTGGTGCGACCTTTGGAAACCCCCGATAAGATTCCCGGAATCCACTACAGGAATTCAGGTACAATCGAATCAAGTAGGTGGTTACTATCATAAGATTAGGAATTCCGCGACCGATGCTTATCCGGAGGCACCCGCTATGATGCGTCAGGTTCGTCCACCGAAATTATGTTTTGCTCTCCTATCGGCTTTCGTCATTTTTGCCCAGCCGATGCTTGCCGGTTCTGCGCAATCAGTGTCTGCGGCGTCCTCCAGGGCCCAGGAGCTGACGGCTACCTTGACTGAAGCGAAAGGCACGGTCTACAAGCGCGGATTCATCGACTGGAACAAAGAAGCGTGGGGAGATCCGACTCCGGCGCAAAGAGGTGATCTGCTCCACGAGGGCATGCAGATTGGCACGGGCGACAGATCTTGGGCTGAGGTCAAATGGCCGAGCATAACATCGCGCGCCTGGGCAAACTCGATTTATGCCATTGCTCCCAATCAACGGCTGGTTTACCTGGTCAACGGGGAGATGCTCGTCCAGCTCGACAAGAAGCGAGACAAAAAGAGCCCCTATTACATCTGGACGAATCTCCTGCAAGCACGCATGCGCGGAACTACGGTGCTCGTGCAGGCAACAAATATGGTTTCGCGCCTGACGGTCCTCGAGGGCGTAGTTGATGTTCTCAATCGCAGCGACCACAGCCTTGTTCGTATTACGCCCGGTGTCGTCTACGAAGTTCGCTCCGCAGGCGAAGCTCATGAGCGCAATGAAACTGCGCTCAAAACCGGCGGCGGCTTTAGTTCGGCATCGATGAGCATGTCTCTGGAAGGCGGCTCCAGCCAGCCTGGTCCTTTGGCTGCCAATACCGGTGCTCAAGCGCAAGCAGCTGCCGGCGGCGCGACCAGCCAGCTGGCGTCTGCACCAGCTTCAGCGATCGGCCAATTGACCAATATCGTAAGCGACGCCAGAGGCGGAGTGCAGCTGTTTCAAACGACAAAAACAGTGACCTCGATTCTGGTCGGCAGCGTTGAGGGCTTGCTGCACCATCCGCTTGTCACTGCTTTTGACAGCGTATTGCCGAGCCTGTCGCTCGTCGAATCCTCTCTTTCCGGAGTGACAAATGGCGCCCGTCTTGGCGGGCTCACCGGCTCGCCAAGCTCGACTGTTAAATCGCCT
>DATNRC010000607.1:0-10432 GCA_036703705.1 Candidatus Obscuribacterales bacterium | reverse complement strand
TTTAGAACCTGGTTAGTAACGCACGAATCACGAGCCATATCTCTCTCATCAAGAGTATATTCTTGAGATCCTCGGCCCCACAATGCCTAGATTCTTCACCCCACGATGTTTCGTCATCTGTTAGACAGCATATCTGGAAATAGAGGTTCTAAACCAGTAAGCTTGTCCTCCGTTTGTTGATATCTACCGGAGGAGCATCATGCCTAGCTTCAGAAGGCTTGCCATAAACGTATTTCTCGCCGTAACTCTTTCGGTCGGATCGCAAATCGCATACGGCGCACCCAGCCTTGGCGGGACCAAACTTGAAGGGGCCAGAATCCAGGCGCCGGAAAAGCCGACAGTAATGAAGTCAATCGCCGCCGCAGAGAAGACGCACGTTCTCGATTTGACGGGACAGGTGTTGACGGTGCAAGAGCTGGCCGCCATGGCCAAGCTCACATCTCTCAAGACCCTTTTGCTCACAAAGACCAATATCACCGACCAGGAAGGCGGCTTCATTGCTAAGTTGAGCGGGCTGAGAGAATTGGATTTATCATCCACCAATGCCGGGGACGGCATGCTCGACAAGATAAAAGGTCTGAAATTATCAGCTCTCTCGCTTGCCGAAACGAAAGTGGGAGATCAGGGCATTCAATCGCTGAGCAAAATTGAAGGGCTGCGCGCGCTCGATCTCTCAGGTACGGCAATCACAGAAAAAGGCCTGGCCGCTCTGGGCAACTGCCGGACCCTCAAGAGACTCATGCTCGACAGGACGAATACGAATGACGAGTCACTAAAGCAACTCTCGTCTCTAAACACATTAGAATCACTCTCTCTCAAGGACACCGCGGTCACGGGCGCCACGTTTGATGCAGTCCCTTCATTGCGGTTTCTCATCAGCCTGGATCTTAGTGGCACAAAGGTCAGTGATGCTACAGCAGCCAAGCTGCTCGCCGCACCAAATGTGGTAGCACTGAGCTTGAGCAAAACCAAGGTCTCGGATAACTCACTGCCGCATTTGAATAAAATGAAAAACCTGAGAGACCTATGCCTGGCCTCATGCGCAATAACAGACAAAGGAATGGCTTCACTCAAAAACACACGATTGAGGACGCTCGTCCTGTCGGGCAATAAGATAACCGGAAAGACATTGCAGCTCCTGAAAGCACAGAAGTTCCTCTCCATCCTCAATCTTGACGGCACTCCAATTGATGATCCATCCATCGCAACATTGAAGGAATTGCCCGAGCTCGCCGAACTCTACCTGAAGAACAGCCGCATAAGCGATTCAGCTCTGAAGACGATAAGCACATTCTCAAAACTGGAAAGCCTGGATTTGAGTGCCAACAAAACAATTACCGACGAGGGCCTGAAGCTCCTGTCAGCATCAAAAAATCTCAGATACGTGAATGTGTCGGAGACAAACATCACAAGCCAGGGCCTTGACGCCTTGCTGCGCATGCGGACGATTGCCCGGGTTGACGCCGAACGGTGCTCGAAGTTGACCAAGCAAGACCTTGAAGCCATCCAGAAACGGCACCCCAATTCCTTAGTGGCAGGCGGGTAATACGACCAGGCAGACCTTGAAGCTATGCAGGAGCGTTGCTCCAATTCTTTAGTGGCAAGCGGCTAATACGACCAGGCAGACCTTGAAGCCATGCAGGAGCGTTGCCCCAATTCTTTAGTGCCAGGCGCATAAAGAGGCGTTGAGCACAAATGATGCCAGCCTGTCGCCTCTCGTAAAGCACCGAATTTTGACGTCCTGCGGGGGCGATTTTGCCGGGCAGTATAATTGTTAGATTTTCCCGGAAAAATCTAACAGCATCCCGAAATTTTTAGAGAAGCGCTATGGGAGCAGCTCCCGCTCGGCTGTCAAGATGTTTATACGATAAGAAGCATCGCGGGGAACTTTCGACGCCAAGTTTTAGTCCCATCAGCAGGATAACGCCGCCTTCGCAAGGCAAAACGTCCAACAGGATCGTTGGACAAGAGCGGGAAGCATCATTCAGCACCTTCAAGTCGGCAACAACTAGCCTCCGCAACGCGAATTGAGGATCGACAAATGCACGTACTCTCTTATCGGGGATCGGGAGCAGCTGGCGGTGTTTCGGCCATGCTCTCACAAGCCCAATCGGCGAGGAGATTGTCAAATAGCAATTGGGTCCATCTTAACCAGTCCGCAGTCACCGTCGAGAGCTTGCTGGCAGGGGAAAACAAAATGCACTTTTCGCTGCCCAAAGAAATGGTTGAAAACCATTATCGCTACGCCAATGAGTTCATCTGGCCCATAATGCATGATCTTCCTCAATTCGCCCAATACGACGCGAACAAGCATCGAGCGTATGTGGAGCTCAACGCCTGCTTCGCCAGTGTGGCTTCTCTGGCAGCCAATGAGAACCAGTCCGAACGCGATTTTTTCGTCAACGACTATCAATTGGCACCCGCCGTACGATATCTGGCCAAGAACGGAGCCTGGACTTTGAATATGTTCTGGCATATCCCATGGCCGCGCCATGTCATGATGAGCGCACGGCCTTATATCGCGCAGCTTGTGGAGGGCATGCTGGCTTCGAGTTTCATTGGCTTTCACACGGAAGAGTATGTTCTCAACTTTCTCAACTTTGTGAAAACGAATTTGCCGGAGTATACGGTCGATTGGGATCGCAGGCTCGTCTTCGGCGATAAGAACGGTCGTGTGAATGCTACAAGAGTGGTTGCCGCTCCTCTCGGTATTGACTTTGAATGGTGGCAAAACGCCGCGGATGGCGACGATCCCGAGACAGACAGGCTGATCGCGTCGCTCTCTAAAGGCAAGCCTTTCATCTTTTCCGCCGATCGGGCGGACTACACAAAAGGAATCTTGGAACGCATTGAGATCGCAGATAAGTTGTTCAGAGACAATCCGGAGCTGGTGGGCGAAATCTCGTTCATGCAAATCTGCTATCCGACAAGAGCCGGTATCTCAGCTTTCGATGCATATTGGCGGGAAGCGCGAGAGCGCGGCAAACACGTCAACGAAAGGTGGCGCAGAGGAGAATGGGAACCCATTGTTTGGTTAGACAAGCCGGTGCCTCCGCCCATTTTGGCCAAGTTCTACAAAGCCGCTCGCGTGATGCTCGTGAGTGCCGTCAGAGATGGGCTCAATCTCACGGCCAAAGAATACGTCGCCAGCCAGAAGGAAGAGCCGGGCGCGCTTGTCCTCTCCCAGCACGCCGGAGCGTTCTCCGAGATGGGGGACTATGCCATAGCACTGAACCCATATTCTATAGACCAGGGGGTGTCGGCAATTAAGCGCGCGCTGCGGATGAGCCTGAAAGAGCGCGCTTTCAGGACAAAGTCCATGCAACGGCTTCTGCGCGGCAACAGTGCCGAGAAGTGGTGGCATTTGTTGACGCAAGAGCAAGCATTTCCGCTGCCGTTTAATGAATCCCTATATCCCCGAAAACGGGCGATGTAGGGGCAATCGCCGGTGCTGGAAAAGGCACTGGCTTGTTTGCAAATTGATTTGTTTGCACAATTGATTGGCTAAAATAGGAGAAACAAGCGAATTCACGTCCGGCTCATCTCTTCTGGTGATCGATGTGACCGATATATCTCATCAAAGTGTGAAGCCCGTTGGCTTTCAGGAACGGCGTGCCTATCAGGCAGACGTCAGACCGCTGTGCCAGGGAATGCCCTTTGTTTTGACGGATTCCGCGCATCCTCGGCTGGTGCTGAAACACGGCAGCCACTTTCTGGTCCTCGATCAATCAGCGCTTGTGCCATCTTGCAATTCACTTGGTTATGGGTATTACCGCTATGACACGCGTCACCTGAGCCAATGGGAAATCTATCTCGACGATATTCCGCTTTCCCTGCTATCAAGTGACGTTAAAAAGGGCTACGGCGGCACCTTTCTGTATACCAACCCGCAAACGGCTCATATTGCTCAACAGAAAGTCACAATCGAGCGCCAGCTCATTCTTCAAGACGTGTTGTGGGAGCGGCTTTCAATTTCCAATTACGACAACAAGCCGCTTGATCTGCAACTGACAATAAAATTTCAATCCGACTTTGCCGATATGTTTGAGGTGCGCGGATTGAATCGGCCTCAGCGCGGCACTCGCATGCTGCCTTTCGTGGATGAAAGCGGCCACAAATTGTATCTGGCCTATCAGGGGGTCGATGGGCTCTTGATGGAAACGATCATTGAGTTTTTCGGCATCGTGCCTGTGAGCATGGAAGACGGCGTGGTAATTCTCAATGTTCATGCGCCAATACGGGAAGCAAGGAGTTTTGAGATTTCGGTCTCGACCCGCTGGGAGGGGCAAGAGTTTACGCCTTATGCTCACTGCACCAGTTTCCATGACGCCCTCAAGCAGAGCGAGGACCAGTACCGAGAATGGTGCGGGCAATCAGCTTCGATCGGGACGAATCATGATCTATTTGACCTTGCGTTGGAAAGAAGTTTCCGCGACATATACATACTGCGGCAACCCAGTCCAAAAGGGCTGGGGCTTGGTGCAGGCATTCCCTGGTATGCGGCCATCTTCGGGAGAGACAGCGCCATCGCAGCATTGCAAACTTTGCCTTTCATGCCTCAGCTGGCAAGACAATGCATAGAAGTGCTTGCAGCATATCAGGGCCAGAAGACCGATCTTTTCCGTGCTGAACGTCCAGGCAAAATCCTGCACGAGCTGAGACTGGGTGAGCTGGCACGCACGGGCGTCGTGCCTCACAGCCCTTACTTCGGCACCGTTGACGCCACCCAGCTTTGGCTCATGCTGTTCGGCAAATACATAGACTGGACTGGCGATCTGCAATTTGCCCATGAACTGTGGCCCAACGTGAAGCTTTCTATGAAATGGCTCGAGGAGGAGGAAAGCGAAACCGGATTTGTTCGCTACCGGCGCGAAAGCGAGCATGGGCTCGAGAACCAGGGCTGGAAAGATTCCGGAGATTCCGTCATGCACAAAGACGGTGTCTTAGCAAAGCCGCCCATCGCGCTGTGTGAACCGCAAGCTTACCTTTATGCCGCACGTCTGGAGGTGGGCAAAGTGGCAAAACTGCTGGGTCATCACAGCTATGCAGAAAAACTTCTGGAGCAGGCGGAAACGCTCAAAGAGCGTTTCTACAAACATTTTTGGATGGACAACGAGGAGTATATAGCACTTGCTCTCGACGGTGATGGCAAGCAAGTGCAGGTGATCACTTCCAACCCGGGGCATTGTATTTGGTGCGGCATCCTCGATAATGACGCAGCCAATAAAGTCGCGGATAAAATCATGACAAGCCGGCTTCATTCCGGCTGGGGCATCAGAACACTTTCATCAGGGGAAGTGGCTTTCAATCCCATCAGTTACCATAATGGCTCCGTCTGGCCGCACGATAACGCGATCATTATCGAGGGAATACAAAAATTAGGAAGAACGCGCGACGCCCATCTTTTAATTTTGGAAATGCTCGAAGTAGCTCAACTGCAACCCGAATTCCGGCTGCCTGAGCTCTTTTGCGGCTTCATTAGAGAAGCATCGAACAAGCCCATTGATTATCCAGTTTCTTGCTCCCCGCAGGCCTGGGCAGCCGGCAGCTTGTTCCAGGTCCTCGCTTGCTGCTTGAGCTTCGAGCCCGAAGCAATCAACAATATTCTCAAAATCAACAATCCCTCTCTGCCAAGCTGGCTGGGAAAGATCGAGGTGAGAAACCTGAAAGTAGGCGAATCCAAGCTCGATCTCGCTTTTAACGGCGAGGGAGAGTACACCTTTCTGCAGATACTGAAGAAGACCGGGAAAGTTCGTGTTATTGTAGAAACCTGACGGGAGATTAATCCCTAAAAGGATATGCGGATAGCAATGTTAGCCCCGCTAATTGAGAGCGTCCCGCCCAAAGGCTACGGCGGAACGGAACTTGTCGTGAGCCTCCTCACCGAAGGTTTGGTCGAAAGGGGACATGATGTAACTCTGTTTGCCTCCGGGGATTCATCAACGTCAGCAAAATTGATCCCCTGCGTGCCAAAAGCATTGAGAACGGATGACGGCACACCTCCCAGGCGCTGGCCGGCATACGATCTCTGTCTTCTCATCGAGCTTGAGCGCAGGCTTAAAGATTTCGATATCGTTCATAATCACATGGGTTATCAGGCGCTTCCCTATCTCAAAAAGCTGCACCTGCCGTCGATTACCACCAATCACAATCTGGTAAAACAATACTGCGAGCGCATCTATCGTCATTGTGCAGAGCTGGCATACGTGAGCATTTCCAATGCCTACAGAAGACTCAATATGCCCGATTATCTAAATTATATCGCCACCATATACAATGGCATCGATACCGGCTCCTACAAATTCAATCCCCACAGAAAAGGCAACTATCTGGCTTTTTTGGGCAGAATCAGCCAAGATAAAGGAACTAAAGAGGCGATTCAAATCGCAGAGCGTGTAGGCTTGCCCATAAGAGTGGCGGGGAAGGTCGATCCCGCAGACAGTGAGTACTTCGAGAATGAAGTCAAACCACTTCTTAAATCCGGACGCGCTGAGTACATTGGCGAGCTCAACCATGACGAGAAAACGTCATTATTGTCCGGCGCGCTCGCCGTCATCTATCCGATAAATTTCGACGAGCCATTCGGTCTCGTCATGGTCGAGTCACTGGCGTGCGGCACACCAGTAGTAGCGTTGGACAGGGGCTCGGTAAAAGAAATTCTCTCAGACGGAGAAAATGCGATCGTCGGCAGATCGATAGATGATTTGGTCAGTAGATTCCCTGAGCTGGACAGAATCCCAAGAACCGCCTGCCGACAAAGCGTCGAGCAGCGATTTTCCCATACGCGCATGATCAGAGATTATGAGCAGGCGTATGCCGCAATCCTTTCCGTCAAAACATAGAGGTCAAGGGATGGACCACCTCTACAGCACTCAACGTGTGGTAGTCACTGACAGCGGACCTGCGTCCCTGTTGATGAAAGAGCTCAGCGCCACCAACGTAGTCGAGCTTTTGGGACCTCTTCTGAAACGCACCCACTGGATGTTGGCATTCGACCGGGACGGTACATTAGCGCCTTTTACCGAAGATCCCGAGCACTCATTCGTCAATGAGCTTTCCGTCAAAGGGCTTTCAGCCCTTGCGCAAATGCCCAACGTTACCGTGGCCATCGTCAGCGCTCGTGCCACTGCCAAGCTCCTGAGCGATTTCGGCCATAACAACCTCATTGTAGCCGGCAACTATGGTAGCGAAATTTTGTTCCCGCACGGCTTGAAATGGACCGACCACGAGAGCGCAAGTCGCAGGCCCCAGCTTAAAAGAGCCAAAGATGCCCTATGCCTTGCCATCGCTCCAGCCTGCAATATCATTCTTGAAGATCACGGCTTTTCTCTGTGCTTGCATTTCCATAAGACACCGAAGAAGTACTTGTCTCAAGTCTTTAACGCCGTCCTCAAAGTCGGCCAGCAGGAGAAAGAAATCATTATTCGCAGGCTGGAAACGAGCTTTGAATTCATGCCACCCGGACATTGCGACAAAGCATCAGCATTGAACACGATTCAATCCTTGTTGCCGCCATTGAATAAGAATGATGTCTTTTATCTTTTCGCTGGAGATTCTGATGGCGACGAGCCCGCCTTCCGCTGGGTTGTGGAAAGAGGCGGAGTGGCCTTCAATGTGGGTCCGCCTCGACATTGTTCCGCCCAGTATCAGCTTAAGAGCCCCGATGTGGCCGCAGAAATCATTCAAGAGCTCTTAGCATTCCGAAGGGCAACCTGCCCTTTCAACAACTGATCTGAAGATTTGCCGAATCATTGGCTGCTTTCGCGCTGTCGCGGAGACAAAGCGCGCACCTAGTTAGAGTGGCGGGTCGCAAAACCCAGGCGGAATGAGTGTTAGATTTTTCTGGAATTACCTAACACGAGAACGTCCCCTCAGGCAGATCGGCTGCCAGCTAGTGGAAGATCACCGAAATAAATGGAACCGAGCATGAGCGAGTCGAGAACGCAACGTAGTGGGCACCATCAAATTGTCAAGAGAATCGTGTTAGATCTCTCCTCCTTTTTCTAACAACCCGATCCCCAATGTCTGGAAAGACTGGGGGCAGGCATCTTTGCCACCGATCCGCTCGCCTCCCATGGCCCTGCACCGGGGCGGCGCGCCGGCATGGTCACGAAGCTTTAAGGCAATAGAAGACTAAAAGCACGCTTGCGCAAAGGAAAAACTGCAATATCCAAAAACCCAGCACGACGACACCTTCACCGACGTTTTTCTCGGCAAACACCGCCTCGAAATGGTGATGCAAGGGAGCCATACGAAAGAGGCGTCGTCCTTCACCGGGAAGTCTTTTAGTCAGTTTCAGCCAGGTCAGGGCAAGGGTCGACATTGGTTTTTCAGGCGTGTATTCCTTGGTGAGCTTGAAATAAACCACCTGGCTCATGACAGAAATTGTTTCCGCAATATAGAGTACAGAAAGCGGGACAAACCATAAAAGCAAGCCTCCGGCTATTACAAGGGAAGCCATCAAACCACCGATAAACAGGCTTCCTGTGTCGCCCATAAAAATGCGAGCAGGATGCTTGTTAAAGACGAGAAATGAGATGATACCGCCAGCGGTTGCAGCTGCGATAGCGGAATAAGTAAATTGGTGAGTCTCGTAAAGGAGGGCAGCCAGCGTTGCGAACACCTGGGCTGAAGTGCCGGCAGCCAGTCCATCCATGCCGTCATGAAGATTGACGGCATTTGTAGTTGCGGCAACGAGAAAAATGGAGAGCAAGCAAAATGCCCAACTCGGCAGCAATGCTCTGGGGACCAAGAGCTGCTCAGTTCCCCCGCCGTCGGCCGGCACAAGACAAATAATGATCCGACCCATTTCTTGTGCCGTAAGCAATAGCCCAATTGCCAACAGGAGCCCCAGCAAACCCTCAACGATAAGTCTTACCCTTGCAGAAACACCTTTATTGCTCTTGTTTGTCACCTTGGCAAAGTCATCGACAAAGCCGACCAGTGCACACAAAGCAGCAGTTCCAAGGACCAGAACGCCATCGATACTAGTAGTCGAGGAAGCAATCCACCAACCGAAAAGGGAGAGAACAATCGCAGCTATGAAGCAGACTCCGCCCATAGTCGGAGTTCTGGCCTTGCTGGCATGGCTTTTTGGTCCTTCCTCGCGCAGATACTGCTCAATTTGCAGATGTTTCAACCAGCGAATGTACGGTGGCATCCCCAATAAACCGACGGCAAATGCCGCGAGGCACGGCACCAGGAGACTGAGCTCGTTGGTAGCATGGGTTGGAAGCTGGTGCTGCAATGTCTGTTAGTCTAGGTAAAAGCTGGTTACAATCTTACGATTTTCTTTTGCGTAATTTACTGACTCAAGCAACGTATGGCTAGTGTGGTAGAGGAAACAAATGATTTGCTGGCAGCGGTCGATTATTTCGTGGTTGCAAATGCGGCTGGCATCAGCAAGCGTCATTGTGCGTCTTTCGGGATACTCGGTAATATGTTTAATGCCGATCAGCAAGTCTTGCACTTCACTGGGCTGCTGACCAATGGTCTGCGGCAGGATGATCTCCAATCGGTCAGGATTTGCACGCTGAGCACCGCGAATCACCGCCATATTCGTTCCGTTGGCACCACCACTGGTGACGACCTGGTTTCCGGAAAGAACCAGAGCATAGGACAGCATTTCGACCAGCTGTTGGTGAGTAAGCGGCAAATTGCGGGTGCCTATGATTGCCACTCGCCGCGGTCCTGACTGCTGGATAAGGAGCAGTTCTTGTGCCAGCTCGTCGACGCTGGGGACGGTAGCTGCGGTCGATTCAGTAGGAGGCATCGGCTATATCCGTTAGATTCAGAGGAGTGACTGCCAAATATTTTAATCTCGGAGATCGAACCCTAGATTACCCGTCTGCGCATCGTGTGAGATTCCCGCCGTGCCTGCTGTTTACAAGTTTTAATCAACACTGAAGCTCGGTCCCGGTAGGCTGTGATTGCACCTGGATCTAGGGCAGATGCCCTTATCGCTTGGACGTCTGTGGCGCTGAAAATGCAAAATCAGATAGGTTTTATGCCAGTCCAAACCGCATCGCATCATAGCACAATCGCACTCAACACAATGTCATGGGGCACACTGTAGCATGTATATGGAGATTAACGAGAGTATCAAGGCCGAGGCAGTGGCAGCAAGAAATTTGTTAACAAGGCTAAATGCTCAGCAGGTGCAAGCCGTGTCCCTGGGATGGGGACCCGCTCTGGTAGTTGCCGGAGCCGGCTCGGGAAAGACGACCGTGCTTACAAGACGCATTGCCTACTTGATCGGTGAAAAACGTCAGGATCCGGAGAGCATTCTGGCCGTGACGTTCACTAATAAAGCGGCTGGACAAATGAAACAGCGGGTCGAGGAAATAGTCGGCCGGGACTTCGGCAGACGTCTGGCCATTGGCACTTTCCACAGCATATGTGCTCGCATTTTGCGGCGGGAAATCGAGGCGTT
>DATNRC010000606.1:0-2830 GCA_036703705.1 Candidatus Obscuribacterales bacterium | reverse complement strand
GAGATGCAAATCTCCAAAATGGACATTCTATGGCGCTCGGCGGACTTGTCTGCATGCTCTCAAACAAGCACCTGAACTGCGCGAGCGGCTGGCTCTGCCGTATTTACTAGATAAGCCCGGGGTGCAACTGAACATATAGGTGTTGTAGAAGATACTAGATGGACTAGTACTAGCACGAGCGCAGTCAGAATGGAATCTGACGCTAGAATGGCAAAAAAAACGGACCCAGAGATGGCTAAGCTGCTTGTAAAACTTGAGCGCGACGGACGCATACCGCTGCACCGGCAGCTGTATGAAGAGATAAGGCAGCTGATACTGTCAGGCGAGCTTAAAGCCAATACCAAGCTGCCTTCCACCCGAGTACTGTCCGAAGAGCTGAATGTCTCGCGACCAACCGCCTCAGCCGCCTACAAGCAATTGCTTGATGAGGGCTATCTGCAAACATTCAGCGGCTTTGGAACATTCGTCAGCGCCAATCTGCCGGATGCCTCGCTGCTTGAGAGCAATCGCCAGCAATCCGTCCAGCCCGGCAAAGCTGCAAAACAATCGCTTTCAAGCTGTGGCAGTTATTTCCACAACAAAAATCCGATCGATTACGAGCAAAAAGAATTGTGGATTGATTTTCGCGACGGATCGCCGGCTCTGGATCGCTTTCCTTTGAGACTATGGCGCAAATTGATGATGGAAAGCTACAGCACGAGCGCATTGTCTGCGCTTGAATACCCAGCAGATCCGCGCGGTTATTTGCCTCTAAGACAAGCGCTGGCAAATTATTTGCGGCGCGTCCGTTCGGTTGTTTGCGGCGAAGAACAAATAATCATTGTCGCTGGTTCTCAGCAAGCGCTCAATCTTGTGGCGCGTGTGCATGTTGATATTGGCGATGCCGTTGCTCTGGAAGAGCCCGGCTTTCCTGGCGCGCGGGAGATTTTTGCCTCCTACGGCGCTTACCTCAAGCCGATACCGGTGGATGAAGAAGGATTGATAACCGAGTCTCTTCTTAAGTTCGATCGCGCTCCGAAAGTGCTTTATCTCACACCCTCCCATCAATATCCGCTGGGATCCGTCCTTTCCTTGCCGCGCCGTATAGACATTACCAATTGGGGCAAGGCAAAGGGGGCGGTCATTGTAGAAGACGACTACGATGGCGAGTTCCGTTACGAGGGAAGACCGCTGCCGGCATTGCAGTCTCTCAATAATCAGTGCCAGGTTGTTTATATCGGCACGTTCTCCAAGGTTTTGTTTCCCTCTTTGCGCATTGGCTACATGGTGGTGCCCGATCATCTGGTGGATGTTTACTCCTGGGCGAAACGGACGGCCGATCACTCCTCCCCTGTTGTTGAGCAGATGGCTCTTGCAGAATTTATTCTTGGCGGAGCCTTCGAACGGCACATCAGGCAAATGCGCACCCTGTACAATCACCGCCGGCAGAGCCTGGTGCAAAGCTTGAAGGCTCAATTTGGCGAAGGGGTGACTATTCTCGGTGAAAACACGGGCATGCATTTCACGGCCCGAATCCGGCACCAAGGTGATGTCGAGTCGCTGCCGGAAAAGCTTCTTGTGCGCGGCGTTCGCTTGCCCAGCACCCGTCTAAACTACCTGGCAGGCCAATATCCAGGCGGCGAATTCATCTTCAACTACGCCAACAACGGTGAAAAGAAAAGCGCAGCGGCAGTCATGCTCATGGCGCGCCTGCTGGCAAAAACGGATGAAGTTCATTAAGTTCATTGAGACGTGTGAAGAGAGGCGAATAAGACTCTGCAAACGCCGCAAAGGGTGCGGTGGACAGCAGTTTTTCGCAGGCACTCTTGTCCACCTCCACCATCTTGGCCAGGAAACGATCTGTAAAGGTTCTAAAGAGGTGGTCACAAATGCTGTTCATATGTGCTGCGCCAGAACTAGTTTGATTACCGAACACTCTTCTTTTTTTCCAGACGTAACCCGGCGCGCAGCTCCCTCACACTGTTCAAAAGCCTCCTTGCTCGAATCCCCTGGATTCGCAGTGGCGGCAGGGAAACTGCGCTTAGCGGGTGGCCGACCGGCAATTTCTCCAGGCAAGGCGTGAAAGGAGGCGCCGACGGATGGCTGAAACTCGATCATCATCACTTCGCGGCTGCACGCGTGCGAGCCCGAGTGCCGCGGCAAGTCCGCAATCAAGCTTCTCAATCACCAGCACAAACTGATGGGAGTCAGACAATGAGTGCACATGGAACACCAGTCCGCAGCGCAGCGGCTTCCCTCCGCAGGGTGGCGACAACCACGCCGGGAAGGCTTAAGTTGTCCCTGACGGCCACGTTTTTCACGGCCATAATCTTCGCGGCGCTCGCCTTCGTCAGCATTCAGAGCGCCCGCAATTCGATCACCGCGATCGGGCATCAGGCGGCACCCTCGACGGTCAACGCCCAGCACCTCCGCGCCAAGCTCGTCGAGCTGGATGACGCTGCGGCAACCGAATTCCTCCTCGGCGGCTCGGGTGCCGATGCACAGGCGGCCCGCCGGCGCTACGAGGGGGTAAGAGAAGGAATCGCGCGGCTTCTCACCAAAGCCGGCAGTGACGCCTCGCTCGGAGAGCCGGAAAGAACGCCGCTTGCCATTATCTCCACCAAGCTGCAGGAGTACAATGGCTGGGTCGAGCGTGCCCGTGCGGAAAGCCGGAACGGAAAGCCTCTTGGCGCCGGCTGGCTGCAATACGCATCGAAGGTGATGCACGAGGAGATCTTGCCGCAAGTCGATGCGCTCGACCGCGTCAACTATGGCTACCTCGACAGGGAATACGAGCGGCACTCCGCTCGGGCCTATGTATGGATCGTCCTCACCGTGGGCAGCGGATTGG
>DATNRC010000605.1:0-7182 GCA_036703705.1 Candidatus Obscuribacterales bacterium | reverse complement strand
CGACCGCCGCAGGCTTCTCATTCTCGGTCAGTTGTGGATGCTTTCAGCAGCCTTCACGCTGGGATTGCTTTGCATCTTCAATATCATCAATCCGTGGATATTGCTCGGTCTCACTTTCATGATGGCGATCGGTGCCGTGATCACAGGTCCGGCATGGAACGCCGCCATACCCGAATTGGTTTCCAAGGACAATTTGGAGCCGGCAATTGCGCTGGGAAGCATGGGTTATAACGTCGCCCGCGGCATTGGCTCAGCGATTGGGGGACTGGCAGTAGCAGCGCTCGGTCCGGGTCCGGTGTTCATATTGAACGCCATCTCCTTTTTAGGAGTCATCGTCGTTTTCATGAAGTGGAAACGGCAGCGCGTTAAGTACAGCACTGCGCGGGAGAAAGTCTCGGGCGCTATACGAGCAGGACTCAGATTTGTCCGCCACTCACCGGCGCTCAAGTCCATTTTTGTGCGATCAGCCACCTATGCATGCTGCAGCAGCGCAATGTGGGCCCTTTTGCCACTCATTGCCAGGGAAAAACTGCACCTCAGCTCGGGTGGCTATGGTCTGTTGCTGGCTTTCTTCGGTCTGGGAACGCTTGTAGGCGCGGCAATTCTTCCCCGGCTGAGAAAGACGGTCTCGCTCGATGACGTAACTACTTTCGGCAAACTGCTATTTGGCGGTGCTCTTGTCGGTTTAGCCTACGCGCAAAACGGCGTGACAGCTTCCTTGTTTATGATCGGATTTGGCTTGTCCTGGATTGTCGTCAACTCCTGCTTGAACGTCGGCGCGCAAAAGGCTTCTCCTGCCTGGGTGCGAGCGCGCGCGTTGTCGGTGCACATCCTCGTTTTCCTCGGTTGCTTTGCCATCTCGAGCGCGCTCTGGGGCGAGCTGGCCAATCACTACGGCCTGGACACTCCGCTTCTCATTGCGGCCGTCGGTCTGGGGCTGAGCTTGCTTCTGGCCAAGCACTTCCCTCTCGGCATCGCGGAAAGCCTGGATACGACATTATCCGATCACTGGACCGATCCCAACAATGTGATCGAGCCGCATCCGGATCACGGACCTGTTGTCGTCACTGTAGAGTACTTTATCGACCCGGAAAGATCGCGTGAATTCGCTGAAGCCATGCGCGCTTTGTCGCTGCAGCGCAAACGCGATGGGGCTTTCCAGTGGCATCTCTTTTGCGACGTATCCAATCCGTCGCGGCATGTAGAGACGTTTTTCGTCGAATCCTGGGCCGAGCACTTGCGGCAGCACGAGCGGGTCACGGTTTCCGACAAGGAAGCAGAAGACAAAGTCAACAGCTTCCATATCGGTCCGCAACCGCCGGTGGTGCATCACCTCATAAATGCTTATATGCCCGACTCATCAGACAAAGAGCTGGTGTTGCTCGACGTCAACATCAATTAGCGACTGTCGACGCCGGCATAAACTAGCGACAGCCCCGTCATGAATTAGCGACTGCCGCCGCGAGCATGAATTAGCGACTGTCGACGCCAGCATGCACTACAGATCGTCGACGTCAGAATCACAAATACCCTTTCATTGATCACCTTGTCCGTTGGCAGATAAAAACTGCTCTTCAGGATGCAATCTCGCAATCGCCAGACGGTAAAATATGCCACTAATTCGTTATGGAATGGGAGGCTTTCTCATGGCTGACCAGAGTCAAGATATGCGTATATTGGTCGTCGGCGCGGGGCCGACAGGATTGATGATGGCGTCCGAATTGCTTCGTCACGGAGTAAAGTGCCGCATCATTGACAAGTCCGCACAACCAAGCGACAAAACCAAAGCATTGGCATTGCATTCGCGCACGCTGGAAATATTCGAGAACACCGGAATCGTCGCGGAAATTCTTGAGAGAGGCGCGCATTGTCACGGCGCATCGCTCTATCACAAAGGGCAGAGGATAGCGCACATCGTTGTCGATGAAGTGGACAGCCCCTATCCGATGATCATCATGCTCCCGCAGCCCGAGACGGAGGAAATTCTCCACAAGCACTTGCAGAAGCTGGGCGGACAAGTGGAGCGAGAGGTGGAATTGGTCAACGTCAAAGAAAACGGTGAGGGCGTTACCGCCGTCTTGCGCCAAAAAGACGGCAAGGAAGAGACATGCAAGTATGATTGGATAGTCGGCTGTGACGGCGCGCACAGCACAGTGCGCAAAGCGCTGAATCTGGCTTTCGACGGTGCCCCATACGAAGAATTGTTTACTCTGGCTGATGCGAAAGTGACAGGAGGCTTGGCACAGGACGAAGTCTCGACGCACTTCAATGAGGATGGAGTGCTTGTCTTTTTCCCTTATCGGGACGGCCGTTTTCGCGTGACTGCTGACGTGAGTCCGGACGAAACGAGCGATCCAACTCCGACCGAGGCGGAGTTTCAGCGCCTTCTGGATAAGCGCGGTCCGGGTGGATTGAAAATAGAAGACATAAGGTGGTCGGGCAATTTCCGCATTCATCGCCGCAGTGTGAAGACATACAGAAAGGGCAATGTCTTTCTTTGCGGCGACGCAGCGCATATTCACAGCCCGGTCGGCGGACAGGGAATGAACACGGGACTGCAAGACGCGTACAACCTGGCATGGAAGTTGGCACTGGTGGTGAAAGGAGCGGCCGGTCCTTCATTGCTGGACAGTTACAACGAAGAAAGGCACCCGATAGGCCAAAATGTGCTCAAGGGAACGGACATTGCCACCAGAGTGGCAACATTGCGCCATCCGCTCGCTAAGAAAATTCGCAACCACGTGATGGCTTTCTTGTCCGAGCAGGAAGTAATTCAGCACCGTCTCAATAAGGTAGGCACAATGATTGCCGTCAATTACCGGCACAGCCCAATTGTTGGCGAAAGTCGCGAGTTTCCCGATATGCAGATCAAAGCCTCGCCCGACAGCGAACGGCCAAATCTTCCTGCCTGGATGGAATTCGGCCAGGGACCCCTGCCCGGAGACCGCGCACCAGATACAGTGCTGACAACGAAAGAGGGCACGAGCACGCGCCTCTTTTTGGCGTTGAGAGGAACCGCGCACAATCTGCTCCTTTTCGACGGCAAGCCGACTGAGGCAGGATACAGAAACTTCGAGGAAATAAGCCAATCGGCAGCAAAGGTGTATGGTGATCTGATAAAAATGCACATGATTGTTGCCGGTGATAAGGCTCCAGCCCTCAACAACTTCATTGGTGACGTTTGGCTGGATGAAGATTTGTCAGCCCACCGCAAATATGCTGCCACAGCTGAATCACTCTATCTGATCCGACCGGACGGCTATATAGGCTTCCGCAGCCAGCCTGCAAAGTTGAAGTATGTGCTGGACCATTTAAATATGATTCTGGCTGCGCAGTTGGTCTCTATATAAAAGTTCGACCTTTTCGACCTTCAAGACATACACGCAACCTTAATAGTTACTCATCGGTAACTCTGAGTGTGTCGGGCAACAATATTCTCAAAATGTGAAAAACAGGCGCCGTTGTGTGGAACCAACGGCGGCCGTTGCCGTCAAAAACTATTTGACAACGCGATGTTCCGAAAAAAGTGTAGTGCTATTATTTATAGCAATAGCAAAAAAGTAAGAAACATCTTTTGCTGGAATGACACGCTGCAGGCTTTCGAATACTACCGGTTTCCAACGTATAGCATAAGGACATGGGCAGAAAAAAACACGATGGATTAGTTTGTCCGATCGACTTAGCCCTGGAGCTTCTCGGCAACAAGTGGACGTTGGCTATTCTGCGCGATCTTTTTCATGGCACCAGACGAACGTCAGAACTCTTGAAGTCACTCGAAGGCATCAGCGCACGAACTCTCGCCAGGCGCCTTCGCGAACTGGAAGACTCAAAACTCATTTCGAGAAAAGTTTATCCAGAGATACCTCCGCGTGTGGAGTATTCGCTTACCGAGCGTGGTCGTGACACGCGCAACCTCCTGCTTCAGCTCACTCACATCGGTCAAAAGTGGAGCAAAACATTAGATGTTGATGGTCATCATCAAGCGTTTTGCTCACATTGCTCCACAACTCCTTCCGGCGGTCCGTGTCCCGCTGTTCAGCACGAAGGCGCACACGACTCGCGCGCCCCTGTGCGCGACTGATTCTTTGGCAAGGGTTCTGCAAACGCGCCTTTCTTCTCAACCCCGTACTGCCAGAACTATCAGTTGAAGACAAGCGTATTGCCATAACGACTGGCCGGCCGCAAGGTGTTGCCATCATTCTAATTGGCCACAAGACATTGCCATAACGACTGGTCGGCCACCTGCTATTGCTGGAACGCTAATTGTCCACAACAAAAGTACTGCCAGAACCACTGTTTGGCCACACGTTATAAAACAAAACCGCCCTTGGTCGAAGTTGCAAAGTGTGTACTTTCGTGCGCAATGAGCATGGAATGGATTCCGGTGTTATGGGTCCGATTTCATCTGTAATAGGCGTATAATGGTATTGCATTACTTGTTGCAGTTGATATACAAAGTAAAAAAACTTGACCGAGTCCAGTCCTTCTAGAAACCGGAAACCACGACCACATGAAGAAGCAAAAGCACGAACAGGCAGGATGTCCGATCGATTTGGTTCTTCATGTCATCGGCTCCAAATGGACAATACCGATTGTCCGCGATTTGCTGATCAGTGCCCGCAGACCATCCGAGTTGTCAAAATCTCTGGACGGCATCAATCCGAAAACACTAACCGACAGACTACGAGATCTTGAGCGCTGGGGAATCGTCAAGCGCACTGCTTTTCAAGAAATCCCGCCTCGGGTCGAGTACAGCTTGACTGAAAAAGGTCGAGAGCTCAAATGTGTAGTCGAAGCTTTGAGGGAAGTCGGGGAGCGCTGGCGAGCTGACTTCAACGGGACTAAGTCGAACCATTATAAAGACTGCAGTCATTGTGCCGAGTACCTGAACGGCGATGATGGCGGATGTCCGGTGGCGCGAGAATCCAGCGAGCAACCAAGCTTAGACGGCAGCCCGCTCTAGTACCTTGCCGGCTTTCTTGCCTCGAAAACACGGCGTGCAATAGACCGGCCGATGCCCCTTTGGCTCAAAAGGTACGCGTGTCGGCATGCCGCACTCAGCACACTTGAGTTCTGTCACAACGATATTGCTGCCTTTCTTTCTTGCATTGATGAGCACTCTGCAATCCGCGCATCTTCTTGGCTCATTCGCCAGCTTTTTGGCGCTGTAGAACTCCTGTTCTCCAGCCGAGAACATAAAGCCGCGATTGCAGTCGCGACACATAAGTAGTCGGTCTTTGAACGTCATCTTTTGTCTTCCTCCTGCCCCACTCCTGGGCTGATTGTTTTTGGCGAATTGCCGCTCCTGATTAACTTGAGGTACCTAGCAGGCGGAGCAAAGGACCGCTTTCTCATTCATGCGTAGAGGCTTCACAAGCGCAAACACATCTTGCTCGGTGTAGAGCATGGCGAGAGCATTCTCAGTTTCCTTCACGTCTTGGTGCTCAGGACCCAATTGCCTGGTTTGCATTCTGAGAGCGCTAAGCAAATATTCTTCAGCGCCAGCATGATCGTCCAGAGCCAGGCAAAGCAATCCCAGATTGTATAAGTCAGCCATTAGGTCAGGATGATCGTCCGCCAGCATTTCTTTGGCCCATTGATATGCTGCAGTCAACAACCTCTTAGCTCGCTCATAATCACCTTTCTCCTCAAAGAATTGTGCAAGCTCTCGATACAGATGCACCTTGTTCATCTCCGTCGCTCCCTTTGATTTGGCAGGGTTCCGCTTGATAATTTGGATAATTCAGATACTTGAAGCAATTCGTAAACACTGCTGTCCGAATTCTCAAGAAGTTTCGATGTGCGTTGATGCATAAGCTGAGTCGCCGCCAGTTTTTCAAAGCTGTCAGCGACATCCGGGTGATCGGGACCAAGAATTTTCTCTCTCACTTCCAACAACCGCGAGTAGACAATCTCAGCTGAGTCGTACTTTCTTTGTTCGCAATAAACGGCGCCAAGACTGTGGCAGGCCCAGATCATGCGTTCATCCAATTCCATGAAATCTTCTGCATCACAGAGCGCATGATCGAGAGTTTTCTGGGCGCTCACAAAATCATTGTGCTTGCGGGCACGTTGAAAGATTTCGAAATATGTTCGCCAGAGCACCTCGTGCCCATTACTGAACAAATGCCAGATCCTCCGAAAAGACAGGCTACGTTTAGGAGTTCCAGGAGTTCCAGGAGTTCCACTGAGAACATCTCGAATTCCACCGAGCACATCTCGAGTTCCAGAAGTTACCAGGAGCTCCAGGAGGAACGAGTTTCGAAAGTTTGAGAAGTTACCAGGAGTACGAGGAGGAACACCTAGGGTTCTGGAAGTACCAGGAGTACCAGGAGTACCAGGAGTACCAAGAAATTCAAATTGCTAAAGCGAAAGCGCACCCGTCTGTTTACTGGGTGTTGCTTAGACTAACAAAGATCACCTTGCCTGAGAAGGTGCTTTCTCGATTCGTCTTACGCTTACCTGACTGCAACAAATTCAGCCATTTAGGCAGAACGCCGCGAAGAAATATTGTTAACACTTTCCGGTAATTTGCCAGGTCGTGCTTCACCATTTGCCATTAAACGGTGTTGCTTTTTCATTTTGCCGTCGGCTCGGCCCCTCTAGACAAGCGAGCCGCGTAAAGGGAAGACTTGCGCAAAGATGATGACACTGCAAGCCTGGCAAGCAAAGACTTCCGCCAAGACGATGAACCTTACACACCTAGCAAAAGTATTCGCTCTTTAGCCATTCCGGTCTGAGAACTGAGCGCAGCATCTCCTGTCGCGAGGCTCTCAACTGCTCGATTCTGCGCTGTTGCATTTTCCTCTGCTGGTCGAGTTTTCTTTTGTTCCAGACGATTTGCTGCCGCAATTTATCGAATTGCCCTGCCAGTTCCCTATATTCATGTAAAGCACCGCTCACAATCACGTCCAGCCTGTCAAAGTCAATGGCTCTTCTCTCGCTTGCAGCAACTAAGCGAACGATGTCTGTTGAATAACTCTGGGCGATGCTTTTGAGAACCAATATATCTATGTCCTGCAAAACGCCCCGGTCAAGCTCATGTTGGGAGCAAAGATGATCCGCCGGCCGTGAGCAAATATCTCCAGCCGACTTAGAAATTTCCAAGCTCTGGACATACGTAGGTGCGTCCGTCTTCAATTGTTGGTGCTAGCCACAAAATGGACGGACGCACAATGACAA